>JAFSHJ010000204.1 GCA_017440425.1 Oscillospiraceae bacterium
CGCTGATAACCGCAAACGACCCCGTTGCACTCATGAAAGCTCTCGGCAGAAAATAATATCTGCAATAATGCGGAAGTTTAAATCATCCCGATGAAACCAAAACATTGGGGAGAGAGGTATAAAATGGCGGAAAAAACAAAAAAATCAACATCCAAAAGCACATCTGCAAAGAGTGCTTCTTCCACCAAAAAAACAGGGGGAAGAAAAACCAAAGCAGAAATTTTGAGCGAACAGCAGCGCACAAGACAGTTTTGGGCGCTGATACTGTTTGCTGCAGGTCTGCTGAACATCGGAATAACATACATAAAAGGCGAAAGCATCTGGCAATGGATGCACAACGTGCAGTTCGGAATGCTGGGCTGGTGTGCCTATGCGGTCGCGCCGCTGCTCATCTATGTTGCGGTAATGCTCTCGCTGGATAAAATAAAAACCACACCGGTGATGCGTGTGGTGCAGATAGGTGTGCTGGTGCTGCTGCTCAGCGCAACCACCCAGCTGTTCTGCAAAGATCCCCTCCCCGGCGAAGGTCTTGCAAAGGTGCTCACAAACGTCTATAACAACGGTGTTGAGCTGCGGGGCGGAGGAATAATCTCGCTTATCGCTGCGGCTCCGCTCATGCTGCTTGGCATCACTCCGGCAAGAATAACCGTCTGCGTGCTTTTGTTCGTTATGGTAATGCTGATAACTGGCATAACCATTGCGGATGTTATGCGCAGCGCCTATAAACCCGTTAAAAAGCTGGAGAAGACCTATTCCGAGCAGATGGAGCAGCGTGATCAGCTCAAACTCCGCAGGGAAGAGGAAGCAAAAGATCAGTTTGAGTTCGATATAGATATAGACGACAAGCCAGTTAAAAAGAAAGATAAAAAGGAAGAGGCTTCCGTTGTGGATATGACGGGAGTGGGTCCCTCTGTTTTAATTGGAATGACAGCGGGTAACGGTGCCAAAATATCGGAGGAACCTCCTTTCGATATTGAAAATGCAAACACACAGCGCAGAAATCCCCAAAGCGCAAGAGAGCGCCTCTCCAACTCCGCTCAGGAAGACCTGACTGCTGTTTGGAAGAGCACAGTTGACAAAAAAGCAGAGCCGGTCAAGGTGGCTGCATTTGATCCCAAAGGAGAGATCGATGCGGACGATATAATTGAAGGCAGCGATGAGGGTGAAGCCATCGACCTCGATAAGCTGGTGGATAAGGCTGTCAACACCGACAGCAGACCTACACTCAGAAACAACGGCAGATTCACCGTGCAGGATGACGCTTTTGCAGCAGCAAAAGAAACGAAGAAAAACGGAAAAATGACGGAAGACGTGCTGGAAGAAGCTATGGAAGAGCTGAACACAGCAGCGGCGAAGCCTGCTCCCGTATACAACTATCCTCCCATCGACCTGCTTGCCGAGCCAAAACTCCCAAGCGAAGAGGATGTCAGCGATGAGCTGAAAAACAACGCCTCCGTTTTGGTGGATACACTTAACAGCTTCGGTGTTCAGACAAGAATAATCAACATTTCCCGCGGTCCCACAGTAACAAGATACGAACTGCAGCCCTCTGCAGGTGTAAAGATAAGTAAGATAACAGGTCTTGCAGACGATATCGCCCTCAACCTTGCAGCTGCGGGTGTACGTATCGAAGCACCCATTCCCAATAAGGCTGCTGTCGGCATCGAGGTGCCGAACAAAGTGCGCAGCGGTGTTTCTCTGCGTGAGATAATCGATTCCGATACATTCCGCACAGCCCAGAGTAAACTGACCGCAGCGGTCGGTCTGGATATCAGCGGCAATGTCATCACCGCAGATCTTGCAAAAATGCCTCACCTGCTCATTGCAGGCTCCACCGGTTCCGGTAAATCTGTCTGCATGAACAGCTTCATCGTCAGCCTTATCTATAAAGCCACCCCCGAAGAAGTCCGTCTTATAATGATCGACCCGAAGGTGGTTGAGTTCAATAAATATAACGGACTTCCCCATCTGCTCATCCCAGTTGTCACCGATCCCCGTAAGGCTGCGGGCGCTCTCGGCTGGGCGGTGAGCGAGATGATGAACCGCTATAAGCTGTTTGCAGATAACGGAGTGAACGATATCCGTTCCTATAACCGTATGGCGGAGGAAACTCCGGGCATAGTCAAGATCCCGCAGGTGGTCATCATCATCGATGAGCTGTCCGACCTTATGATGGCAGCCCCCAACGAGGTGGAGGATTACATCTGCCGTCTGGCACAGATGGCCCGTGCCGCAGGTATGCATCTTGTAATTGCAACACAGCGCCCGTCGGTCAACGTAATCACAGGTGTCATCAAGGCAAACATTCCCAGCCGAATCGCACTTATGCTGTCCTCCTATGTGGATTCCCGCACCATTCTGGATGCAGGCGGTGCGGAAAAACTGCTGGGCAACGGCGATATGCTGTTCCATCCCGCAGGTTCTCCCAAACCCACACGAATCCAGGGCTGCTTTGTCTCGGATGAAGAGGTAAAACAGATAGTAAAATTTGTGACCCAGCAGCAGGAAGTTGAATACGACAAGGGCGTAATCGACGAGATCGAGCACAGCGCCGTTGTGGAGAAGAGTGCCAAGGGCGGCGGCAAATCTGCGGATGATGACGGCATGGAAGAGGAAGATCCTATGCTGGCTGCCGCAATTGAGTGCGTCATCGAAATGGGTCAGGCTTCCACCTCCATGCTGCAGCGCAAACTTAAGCTCGGCTATTCCAGGGCAGGCAGACTTATGGATAAAATGGAGGAACGCGGCATAGTGGGTCCCTTTGAAGGCAGCAAGGCAAGAGCAATTCTCATAACCCGCCAGCAATGGCTTGAGATGAAATCGAATATGGAATAACAACTTCAGCATCGGGGCATCCGCCTCGGTGCTGATGACGGATAAACGCAAATTTTTGCGTTGAAAGGTATTTTATGAAAGAACAGAAATTTCTTCCGCTGACAGTTGAAGAGATGCAGGAACGCGGTTGGGACGAGGTGGATGCCGTCTGTGTAACGGGCGATGCCTATGTGGATCACCCCAGCTTCGGTATCGCCATAATCTCCCGACTCATCGAGTCGATGGGTTTTCGTGTTGCCGTAATCGCACAGCCCAACGTGAAAAACGTTGAAGAGATGAAACGCTTCGGCAGACCGAGGCTTGGCTTTTTCGTCACGGCGGGCAACATAGATTCCATGGTGTCCAATTATACCGCAGCAAAGAGAAAACGCTCCGACGATGCCTATTCCCCCGGAGGAAAAGGTGGAGGCAGACCCGACAGAGCCTTGACGGTATACTGTAAAATGATAAGAGAAGCCTATGACGACGTACCAATTATTGTCGGCGGTCTGGAGGCATCTCTTCGCCGTTTTGCCCACTACGATTATTGGGCAGATAAAGTCATGCCCTCCGTGCTGGCAGACAGCGGTGCGGATATCCTTATATACGGCATGGGCGAGCACCAGATAATTGAGATCGTCAACAGACTTTCCGCAGGGGAGAGCGTTTCAACAATTACGGATATCCGCGGCACCTGCATTATGACCTCCGCCGCAGATATCGGTGCAGGACGTTTCCCCAATGCGGTCAACTGTGCATCCTTTGAAAAGGTCAGCACGGATAAACTAACCTATGCAAAGGCCTGCCGTGCACAGATGGATGAGCAGGATGCTGTATACGGCAAAACCGTTCTGCAAAAGCACGGCGACAAGCTGCTTGTGCAGAATCCTCCCGCACTTCCGTTGGAGAGGGATGAGCTGGACAAAGTTTACGCAATGCAGTTTATGAGGATGTACCACCCAAGCTATGAGGCTATGGGCGGTGTCCCCGCAATAGAAGAGGTGGAATTTTCCATCATCCACAACAGAGGCTGCTTCGGTGCCTGCAATTTCTGTTCCATCGCATCCCATCAGGGCAGATACGTCACCTCCAGAAGTGTGGATTCTGTGGTGGAAGAGGCAAAAACACTTTCAAAAAGTCCCAGATTCAAAGGATATATCCACGATGTGGGCGGTCCCACCGCAAACTTCAGGTATCCCGCCTGCGGCAATGCGAAAAAGCACGGAGTCTGCAAAAATAAAAAGTGTCTTGCACCCAAGCCCTGCCCGTCGCTTGTTGCCAACCAAAAGGAATATTTGGGAATGTTGAGAAAAATACGCGAATTGCCCGGCATCAAAAAGGTGTTCATCCGCTCGGGCATCCGCTTTGACTATCTGTTGGAGGATAAGGACGAGAGCTTCTTCAAGGAGCTTGTGGAGCACCACATCAGCGGACAGCTTAAGGTAGCTCCCGAGCATTGCTCTCCCGAAGTGCTGGACAGAATGGGAAAACCGCACATCGAGACCTACGACCGCTTTGTAAAACGCTTTTATGAGCTGACCAAATCGGTGGGCAAGGAGCAGTATCTTGTGCCATATCTCATCTCCTCCCATCCCGGCAGCACCCTTTTGGATGCGGTGCGCCTTGCGGAATATATGAAACGCAACAGAATACGCCCCGAGCAGGTGCAGGATTTCTATCCCACACCCATGACCAACGCGACCTGCATGTATTACACCGGCATCGACCCCACCACAATGAAGGAGGTCTATGTTGCAAGAACCCCGGAGGAGAAGGCAGAGCAGAGGGCGATGCTGCAATATTTCAAGCCGGAAAACCGCGAGACCGTGCTGAGGGTTTTGAGAAAAACCGGCAGAACGGATCTTATCGGGGATTCTCCCAAATGCCTTATCCCTGCCGACAGAACGGCTAAAGATAAAAAGGAGAAGGATACACGCAAACCGCAGGTGAGAGAGAACGCAAAAAACGGCAGAAACACCGCAGCGGCAAAACAGAGAAACGGCAAACGCCCCACGGGAAGGTATGATTCAAATGGCACAAAAGAAACAAACGGTGCAAAAAGAGCAAAAAGGCGGTAAAGTCGGTGCGGTGGGAATAACCTCCGTCATCAGCGCAATACTTTTCTTCATTGCATATCTTATGGGATGGGTGGACGTTTCCGTAGAGGGAGTGTCGGGACCCGAGACGGAAGGATCGGGACAGAGCACCGTGCAGAAGATAGGTGAGCTGGATGACTATGCCGAAGATGAACTCAGGATACATATAATAGATGTGGGTCAGGGAGACAGCATTTTCATTCAGGCTCCGTCCAGGAACATTCTGATAGATGCGGGTGAAGAGGGCTACGGTCCCACCGTTATGGGTTATCTGGACAGATTGGGTGTGGATTCGGTGGATGTTATCATTGCGACCCACCCGCACTCCGATCACATCGGAGACATGGACTATGTGATAAAGAATCTCAGGCGCGTGGGCGTGGTGTATACGGGAGAGATGCCCGAAAGTGCCATCCCCACCACAAGATGCTACGAAAACTTTCTCAATGCCATCATCCAAAAGGATGCTGACTTTAAGTTTGCCACCATCGGAACCTCCCTCAAGCTGGGAGAAAACAGCAGCCTTAAATTTGTGGGACCGGTGGAACCCTTTGAGGAATATAACAACAATTCGCTGGTGTGCAGAGTGACCTTCGGCAGCCAAACGTTTCTGTTCGGCGGCGACAGCAGCAAAGAGGCTGAAGAATTGCTGCTTAAGAAGGGCACAGATATCTCCTGCGACTATATGCACGTGGCGCATCACGGAAGCTCATCCTCCACAACGCAGGAATATCTGGATGCGGTAGACCCGAAATACGCAACCATCTCCTGCGGAGAGGATAACAGCTACGGTCACCCCAACAGCAGTGTAGTGGAGCGTTTGGAAAAGAAAAACGTGGAATATTACCGCACGGATATCAGCGGAAACATCGTTGTCGTGTCGGACGGCGAAAGCATAAACATATTTACCGAAAAATAATTGAGGATGTACAGCCATGAAAAAGCTTATTGTAGACCGCATTGAAGTGGGTGTTGCCGTTTGCGAGAACGAGGACGGCGGATACGAGCACATCTCCGTTGAAAAACTTCCCGAGGGAGTTAAGGAAGGCGACTGCATTGTGGAGAAAGACGGAGTGATGACCGCAGACGAGACGGAGACAGCGCAGCGCAGAGAGCGTATGCGCAGCCTTATGATGCGTGCAATGCGCAAAAACAAAGAATAAAAAGCAAGGATGAAAAAAATGACAGAAACGGTTTTGCCAAACAGAGGCTACAAGGTGATGGATGTGCACACCCACATCTTCCCCGAGTCCATAGCATATAAAGCAACAGTAAACACCGGGAATTTTTATGGTGTAAAAATGAGCCGTGTTGGCGGTGTTCAGCAGCTTATCAACGAGATAACCGAGGCGGGGATATCCAAGGTGCTTGTTTTTTCCGCGGCAACCACCCCAAAGCAGGTTGAACACATCAACGATTACATAAAGAATTCCTGCCAAAGCTGCGATAGGTTCATCGGCTTCGGTACGCTGCACCCGTATATGGAAAATGTGGAGCAGGAGGTGGTCCGCTGCAAAGAGCTGGGACTGCGCGGCTTTA
>JAFSHJ010000205.1 GCA_017440425.1 Oscillospiraceae bacterium
CACGCTTGCGGCGGTGCCGTAGACGATGACCGGACCTGCAATGGTGAACATCTTTGCGGCGGTGCCAAGGACAAAGCCCTCTGCTTGTGTCAATATAGGACAC
The DNA here is from genome assembly GCA_017440425.1 of Oscillospiraceae bacterium. Taxonomy (GTDB): domain Bacteria; phylum Bacillota; class Clostridia; order Oscillospirales; family Ruminococcaceae; genus SIG526. The sequence goes on from JAFSHJ010000205.1 coordinate 104, forward strand.
AGTCTTATTTCTTGGTTGCCCAATCAGACGGCTCGTTTCCCATAACGAAGTGAAGCTCTCCGCCCTCTATAATTTGCTTGTGCGTCAATTTGCATATGTTTAATGCGCTACCCTGCCAGGTTGCGGATTGTACATAAATGTTTCCGTTTCCTACGTTTTCTCCCGTAATGCGCAAGTCCTTTCCATTGCCCAGGTGAAAAACAATTTCCGGAATTCTTGTACCGTGGAGATAATAATTTTCTGTCGTAGCATAAGGGAAAAAGCCACACATAAGAAAAATATAGTAAGAGGACATTCCGCCGTTGTCCTCGTCTCCCGGATAATCGTTTGGCTTTGAAAATCTTTTGATAATACCATCGATAACCTTTGACGCCAAGTCGGGACGCTTTACTTCGTCTGTACAGAAAAGCCAAGGAATTTGGAAGGACGGTTCGTTAGTAAAATTCAGATATCCCTCTTTTCCGTTGTCATCGTTGTAATAGTTCACACTATGCTCGCAAGCCCAGATAAGACGGTTTGTAAAGGTTTCTACTCCACCCATAGCCTCAATCAGGCGCGGTATGTCGTTGTAATTGACGTAGGAAGCATCCCACCCGGTCATTTCATAGAAATGGGTGTTATAACCGCCATGGGGGTCAAAATCAGGCTCAAAACTGCCGTCCTCGTTACAGGTTTGCGGAAATCCGTAAAAGCCTTCGCTTTGATTTTTGGGGTTCCATACGTTAAGCCAGTTTGCACTACGTGCCTCGTATTTTTCAAACTCCTCGTTTTTCCCCATTAACAAAGACATTTTTGCAACCGCTTTATCGTTAAACGCAAATCCCATCGTAACGGCAGCCGGCTTGAAACGCCAAGTATACGGCACACCGCTTACCGTCTGCTTGTTGTCGGTTGCAAATCCTTTTTGAACGTATTCGGGTGAACGCATGGTTTCAGCATTCCGAATAAGAACGGAATATACGTCCTCCCACGTATATTTATTTAACGGAACATCCTTCAAAAATGCGTCCACTATAACGTTTTCCACATCGTTTCCGCCCTGTCCCGCAAGCGTTTCGTGCGCATTCATATATTCATCTGCAATGACTATGCCGTTCTTCAGCCGCTCGTTCTCCTTGGCACGATCGATCGTTGACTCAATGATTGATCCCATTTTATCAGGGTACAACAAACTATACATTGGAAATACCGTCTTCCAGGTGTCCCAAATTGTGTGAAAATCATCCCATTTGCCGTGATCTTTTGTTCTGTTTCTGGGTTGGATATTCATATGATACATCGCTGTATAAAATCTGCGAAGCAAATCTTTGTCGTCAGTATAAAGTTCAATTGCACCTAAAACGTCTCGCCAAGTTTTTTTCGCGTTTTGTTTTACGCTCTCATAATCAAAGTCCGGTATCTGTTTTAAAAGAAATTTTTCGGCGTTCTCTACGCTCACAAAGGAAAAGGAAAGCTTAACCTGAATTTTTGCTCCTTTGTGTAACTTTATGTATATGCCGAATCTTTTTGGCGAGTCGATAGAAACTTCCGTATGAGAATTTTTAGCAATGGAATACACCTTGTCACCCTCAAACACTCCAATCTCCTCAAAATCCTCGTCAAACTGTATATCAAAAAACATATCCCAATCCCGACCGCTGAAATTCCCGAAAAATGTTCCACCACCGAAAATTCTTTTTGTATCGGGGTCTATGGAAATCCGTCCTTTTCTCATGCAAGCGTCAACATCAAGCTTATGAGCTATATCAATTATCAAATACCCTATTTTATCATTGGGATATTCAAAGGAATATATTGCTGCATCGTGTGCAGGAGACACCTTTGCAGAAATTCCATTTTCCAGCATAACTTTATATTCATAGCAGGTCGATTTTTCGCTTCCTGCTACTGCGTAGGTGGCTCGGCTGCTATGGTCAAGTTGGGCTTTTTCAAGTGTTGGCGCAATGAGAAAATTTCCATAACATTTTAAACCGCCGGCGCCGGAGACATAAGCATTTCCGAAACCGATAATGGGTTGATTTCGTGTGTAACCGCCGCAATCCTTTTCAAGAGTTTCGGGGCTTGGATGAATAGAACCTGTAGGGAGTGTAGGCCCTGCGGAAGTTGCACTGCCGACACCAAAAAGAGGATCGGCATATTCTATCGGGTCAATTGAATTTTGAAATTTCAGGTTATCTTTCATAAGAAACCGCCTTTCATAGATTTATTGCCATGATGGTATTATACCATTGTTATGGGGGATTATTAATGAAGAAAAATCCTTAATTTCGGTAATATATTCGCTTTTTATTGATTATTCAGTCAAAATATAGTAATATATTTATAAATTGAGGTGATGAAAATGCACAAGGAAGTTACAAGACCGGTATCTTGGATTTTAGATATCAAAAAAGAATTGCCCGATCATGCAAAACAGACGGTCTATTCACCACTTCATTACGGAGACACAATAGAAATCAGCTTTGTTCGAGGGATTGAGGGAGAAACCTATATCAACGGAAAAAAGTTTATATATAAAGATAAGAACGTATTTTTCATCCCTCCTAAATATCTGCACAGATCCGTTTATCGTAGCGGCGGCTCACGCAAAGAGGATATGGTTTGCGCCTTTCATATAAATGTAGAAGAACTATCTCCATTTATAAATTTAAGAAATATATTATTTAAAGACAATCGTACGCTGTTAGATTTGGCTTTTCGATGCGATGACTTTGACGAAATTTGGGAAATCGTGCAAACAATATTAGATGATACACATACTTATATAGCAAGAACAATAAGCCTATTGCGTCTGCTTGAAATAATTTCTAACCAAAAAAACAGCGATGACATTATCGTGGAGTATAGTCAGACATCGGTTCAACTAATTGAATTTGTTGAGAAAAACTATGCAACTAAACTCACCATTCAAAACGCTGCCAATCATTTTGGTTACAGTCAGCAGTATTTTTGCAAATGGTTTAAACAAGAAGCAGGAGTTACATTCAACGAATTTTTAAATTCAGTGCGAATCCATCACGCCTGCTCCTGTCTTCGTGGCGGTTATTCGGTAGAGAGGACTTCTGAGCAATGCGGTTTTTCCGATCCTTCTTATTTTACTAAAGTTTTTAAACGGTTTGTAGGAATTCCCCCCAAATCCTATACCTATAGGTATGGGCAGACATCCACATCCGCCCGTTAAAACAACGTTGTTATCCAATAAATGACCCCATAAATCACGCTTGCGGCGGTGCCGTAGACGATGACCGGACCTGCAATGGTGAACATCTTTGCGGCGGTGCCAAGGACAAAGCCCTCTGCCTTGAATTCAAGGGCAGGTGACACGACCGCATTGGCAAACCCCGTTATGGGCACAAGTGTGCCCGCTTTGCCAACCGTTGCAATTTTATCGTAGACGTTGAAGCCCGTCAGCACCGCAGAGAGAAACACCAGCGTCACCGATGTGACTGTTGATGCCTGCAGGGTGTCCATACCCGCTTTCAAATATAAATTTGTCAGCACCTCGCCAATGGTACAGATCGCGCCGCCTATTAAAAATGCGCCCGCCATATTTTTGAGAACGCTGCTCTTCGGCGATTTTCTTTGGGATAGTTTGTTGTATTCTTCCGGTGTAATTTCTTTTGACACGGCATCTCACCTCGCTGCCGTTAGTTTGTCACGGTTTTTGAAATATATACAAAAAGCACTCCAAACTTTTTTGTTTGAAGTGCTTTTATTTTGATGATATCTTATCTGATATACGGCAGCGGGTTTTGCTGTTTGCCGTTGATGTGGATCTCAAAGTGCAGGTGGTAACCGGTGGCTCGTCCCGTCATACCGATCGCAGCTATCTTCTGTCCCTGCCGTACAAAGTCGCCCTTGGTGACAAAGACGTTGCTGCAGTGGGCATATAGCGTCTGGACGCCGCCGCCGTGGTCTATCTTCAGGTGCAGACCGTAGCCGTAATAGTAACGTCTTACAAACATAACGGTACCGGGGGCGGCTGCATATATGTCTGTACCTCTGGGACCTGCAATGTCAAGTCCGTAATGTCCCGGGTATCCCAGCCAGTAACAGCTGATCTTTCTTGCTGCGGTGGGCCAGATGAATCCGGACGCGTTGCTGCTTCCGCTCTGCTGTCCCTGGTTGCCGGAGGGCTTGGCTATATATGTACCAACGCTGAGCACCTGGTTTACCGGTGCAGTTATCTCCGTTGTGGAAAGCACATTGCGTTCAACCTCAACGCCGTCAACGTAGGTTACGTCTGCAACCTGCTCACTTCTGCCGTTGACACCCTTGGATTTAACTGAAGTTACGCCGCTGTAAAGCGTGTTGTCGCTGACTCGCTCGGTGCCGTAGGGAACCTCTATCTCATAGGTCTCTCGTCTCGTCACCTTTATGCCGAGGAAAGGCTCGGATTTGGAGATGAGTATTTCATCACCTGCATAGAGAGATGTCATTATGTCCGGATTGAGCGCCTTGAGGTCTGCCAGCTTCATGTTGTTTTTGTTGGCTATCTTTATGGGAGTATCTCCCCTGACCACGGTGTAGTAGCGCTCGCCCTCCACCTCGCTGTTGAGCTGCTGCTCAATGGATGAGACGGGAAGGATGGATGTCTCCGGATATATTCCCTTCGAAAGCCTTATCTTGTTCACAAAGGAGACGACCTCTCCGTCTATATCTGTGCGATATGCTTCAAGGCGGGCATCCAGAATATCCAGCAGAGCATTTTTATCTGTGGTTGCACCCACAAACTCATCGTCCACATAGAGACCGTATGCCGTTTCAACAGCGTTGCCCGATGCTTTGATTATTCTGTTTGCAAGGGTCTCCACAGATGTGAAGTTGTTCTTATCGATAACACAAAGAGTGAATCTCGGCACCGAATCGCCGGGCTGGAGATATTCCTCGTTGATGAGGCGGTCCTTAACAGCTCTTTCTGCCTCGTCGAACTTAGTTTCGTTTTCAATGTAACCGATGATCTCTCCGTCATATTCAACGGAGAATGCAAATGTAAGCGAGTTGAAATACTGTATTACCGAAACCAGCAGCAGCGCTGCGGCAATGGGCAGGGCATAGTTTACGATACCTATTATAAGCCGCCAAACCGGGTTGAGCAGCGCCAAAAGGATCTTTACCGACTCTTTTATGTAGACAAATATCTTCCTCTTCTCCGCTGCACGGATCTTTTTGAGGCTCATCTTAATGCGGGTCCTGGTTATGCGTATTGCAGCAAACCTTCTGTCCCAAAAGTTGAGCCAGCTAAGGCGCATATGTGCCACCGAGCGATGCCAGCTGTCGGAGATACCGCTTCTTATGTTGTAGCTCCACGCTGCCAATCTTCTTTTGACAATGCGGTTGTTTCGCTTTATTCTTGCACCGAAAACGTAGCTTCTGCAGTAGATCTCTTTATCCAGCTTTGCTGTGAACTTGCCGAACTTTGTTGTTTCAAAGCGCTCGAACCAAGCATTATATTTATCTGTCAGTCTGTCGAAAAACTCTGCGAACGGGCGGAATATCTTTTTTAATGCCACCCCGATAGCCGCGAATATTCCGAAAATGCCAATAACCGCTTTTGTCTTATTGTTTTCTGTCTCGTCGTTTTCATCCGCGGTCTGCACTTCTTCCTCCGAAATTTCTTCGGCTTCCAAAGCCTGTTGCGCATCAACTTCCGTTTCTTCTTCCAAACCGCGTTTTTCCAGCTCTACGATACAGCTCACCTCCAATAAAGACAATATGTAATCTATATTATATTACATTTTCCCCATTAAATCAATCAATTTAACAGAAATTTAACTTATACCCCCTCGGTTTTGTTGTGTGATATTCCAAATTTTACATAAATACACTCTTTTTAGAGGTGTTTTCTCCCCTAAATCTGCTGTTATTCTCCCCTTGTCTTTTGTTAAAAAGCCTTTTGACACAAAATATTGATAGATTTGCCAAAAATGTTCTTGACAAAACTTTCTCGGTATAATATAATTATACTATTGTTTTTATATTTTTAAACGCAATGAAGGGGAAAAAGAACTGACCTCGTTCAGCTTCAGAGAGCCGTTGTTTGGTGAAAAACGGTGCGTCGAACAGTTTGATCTCACCCCGGAGCGGTCGGCTGAAAACACAGCATCTGTGTTTAGGTTTGAACGGGTTCCGCCCGTTATATGCGGAGGGAATTGACTGATTTTTCGAAGATTCCTAATGAGCGGACGTATCTACGTCAACAAGAGTGGTACCGCGGAAGTTTACGCTTTCGTCTCTTTTTAAGAGACGAAGGCTTTTTTATTTTAAAAATTACATTCACAATCATCCACAAGGAGGATATACAGATGAAACTCTCATTTTCAACCCTCGGCTGTCCCGATTTCAGTTGGTCCGATATCTATTCCATGGCCAAAGATTTCGGTTTTGACGGCATTGAAGTTCGAGGCATTGGCGACGAGATGTTCTCTTTGAAGGCAAGACTCTTCACAGACGAGCAGCTGCCCAACACCATTGAAACCCTCAAAAAAATGCATCTTGAGATCGCCTGCCTTTCTTCCAACTGCGTTCTCAACTGCGATGACGAGGACAGCGCTGTTGCAGCCGAAATTTCCGAATACATAAACCTTGCCTCCAAGCTTGGCACACAGTATATTCGCCTTATGTGCGAACCCACCGCCGCCCCCATGGTAGAGGTGGACGATGCAAAGGTGCTTGCCATTCTTGCAAAGGTCATTCCCCTTGCTGAGGAAAAGAACGTTACCCTCCTGCTGGAGACCAACGGTGCTTACTGCGATTCCAAGCGCCTTGCCTCCGTGCTGGATGCAGCCCAGAGCGACCACGTTGCCGCACTTTGGGATATCCACCACCCCTACCGCTATGCCAACGAATCCCCCGAGACCACCCTGCAGACTCTCGGTGCTTACATTAAATACATCCACATCAAGGATTCCATTATGGAGGGCGGTCAGGTTAAATACCGTCTGCTGGGCGAAGGCGACCTGCCCATCGACGATTTCATCCGAGTACTCAAATCCATCAACTACGAGGGCTTCATCTCCCTTGAATGGCTGAAAAAATACGATCCCGAGCTCAGCGATGCAGGTATCGTGTTCCCCCACTATTCCAACTTTATGGCACAGTATCTCGGCGACGGCTGTCAGACAAGACGCCTCTACGACAACAATGCCAAAACCGGCAAGTATCTCTGGCCGAAGGAGCACCTCATCGACCTCACCTTCCCCCAGCTGCTGGACCGTGTTGTTGACGAGTTCCCCGATCAGTACGCATTCAGATACACCACTTTGGATTACACCCGCACCTATTCCCAGTTCCGCGATGACGTTGACCGCTTTGCAAGAGCTCTCATCGCAATGGGTGTAAAACCCGGATCCCACGTTGCAATTTGGGCAACCAACGTTCCCGCATGGTATATCACCTTCTGGGCAACCACCAAGATCGGTGCCGTTCTGGTCACCGTCAACACCGCATATAAGATCCACGAGGCTGAATATCTGCTCCGCCAGTCGGACACACACACCCTCGTTATGGTGGACGGCTACAAGGATTCCGACTACGTTGCAATTATGAACGAGCTCTGCCCCGAGCTTGCAACCTCCAAAAAGGGCGATCCTCTCCACATTAAAAAGCTGCCCTTCCTGCGCAACATCATCACCGTTGAATCCGAACAGCCCGGCTGCTACACATGGGCTGAGGCAAACGCTCTTGCCGAAAAAGTCCCCGCAGAAGAGGTCTACCGCCGCGCTGCCGCCATTGACAAGCACGATGTCTGCAATATGCAGTATACCTCCGGCACCACCGGTTTCCCCAAAGGTGTTATGCTCACCCACTACAACGTTGTTAACAACGGCAAGGCCATCGGCGACTGCATGGATCTCTCCACCGCAGACCGCATGATGATCCAGGTCCCTATGTTCCATTGCTTCGGAATGGTGCTTGCAATGACAGCATCTGTCACTCATGCCGTCACCATGTCCCCCATCCCCGCTTTCTCCCCGAAGAAGGGTCTGGACTGCATCAACCGCGAGAAGATCACCGCATTCCACGGTGTTCCCACCATGTTCATCGCAATTCTCTCTCACCCCGACTTTGACAAAACCGATTTCAGCCATATGCGCACCGGAATCATGGCAGGAAGCCCCTGCCCCATCAAGGTCATGCGTGAGGTTATTGAGAAAATGCATATGCCCGAGATCTGCATAACCTACGGACAGACCGAGGCAAGCCCCGCAACCACAATGAGCAAAACCACCGACTCCATTGAGGCACGAGTAAACACCGTTGGTAAAGCTATCTTTGCAGTTGACTGCAAGATAGTTGACCCCGTGACCGGCGAAGATCTGCCCGATAACGTGGACGGCGAGTTTGTTGCCAAGGGCTACAACATCATGAAGGGCTACTACAAGATGCCTGCTGCCACCGCCGCTGCCATCGACAAGGACGGCTGGCTCCACACCGGCGACCTTGCCCGCCGCGACGAAAACGGTTACTACAAGATCACCGGACGCATTAAGGATATGATCATCCGCGGCGGTGAGAACATCTATCCCAAGGAGATCGAAGACTTCATCTACACCCATCCGAAGGTATCCGACGTTCAGGTCATCGGCGTACCCGACAAGCAGTACGGCGAAGAGATCATGGCCTGCGTGATCCTCAAGGAGGGCGAGACCTCCTCCGAGGAAGAGATGAAGGAATATGTTCTCACCCACATGGCAAAGCATAAGGTTCCCCGCTATGTCCGCTTCGTTGAAAGCTTCCCCATGAACGCAGCAGGAAAGATCCTCAAATATAAAATGCGTGAAGAGGCAGTTGAATACCTCAACCTGCAGGAAGCAAGCAAAATTGAAACCGCATAACTTTTGGCACAACAAACGCCGTATGGAAGCTCCATACGGCGTTATTTTTGTATATTTTTCTGCTAATATTACTGTTTGTATATATTTTTCGCCATTTTCAGTCTTAATTTTCATTATAAGCACGGTCTATTAGATACTGCGCCTTTTCAAAATCTTCTTTGCTCTTAATAATGATTCTAAGATCACCCGTTCCCCAATGCCCTTTGCTTCTTACATCTTCTATAAATCCCGGAATCAAATCAACCGTATCTGGATTCAATTTTAAATGGAGCAAAATAGAAGCTTGATATACTTCAACACACACAAAATTTTTCGCTTTTTTAAATGCTACATACAATTTCAACTGATTCTCGGAAATATCATCTCCCAAAGACAATACATAGTCTTTTATTGAATAAAACAAGTTTTGATGTTTTTCGCCTGCCTCAGCAAAATACTGCTTAAAATCTTTATCTTTTCCTATGTTCTTTTTTATCGGTTGTAAAGTCGGTTCTTCAGCAATCGGCTGAACTTGTGGTGCATTCAAGTGCTCTAAAGCAATTAAGTTATCACCAAATTTTCGATATCTTACAAGTTTAATATTTCTCTGCATTTGATTAACTGCGTGCTCATCAAATTTTGTAAAATCATTCGCAATACAGATAACACACGGCATACTCCAATCAATGCTCTCGGCTTTTTCCTGTCCGAGAACTTCCATAACCAGTAATTTAAAATCTGCTTTGTGGTCAAGCAGCCAATCAAGATAAAATAATCCTTGGTTTATTACATTTTCATTTACACTTCTCTTATATTCAAAAATCACAGGGCAGTTATTCTCATCAATGCCGATACTGTCCATCCGTCCGTTTGTAATTCGATATTCGGACTTCAAAAATGTCACACCAAAAAATGTTGACATATTTTCTTCTAAAAGTTTCTGCAGCTCTTTCTCTAAAGTCACCTGCTTGGACGGTAATTCTTCAACTTTCCCTTTTATGCTAAAAAGTTTTATGTCAGCCATTTTTAATCCTCCATTTTTTATCCAAACACTAAATATTATTCAACACAAGTTATTTCAGCCAATCATCGCGATAAGTTCAGCCTCGGATATCACGGTGATGCCCAGCTCGTTTGCTTTGACAAGCTTGCTGCCTGCATCTTCGCCGGCGAGAACGAAGTCTGTCTTTTTGGAGATGCTGCCCGAAACTTTGCCGCCGTTATCGGTTATCAATTTGGAGGCTTCGGTGCGGGTCATTGTGGGGAGGGTGCCTGTGAGAACAAAGGTCTTGCCCGCAAATTTGTCTCCGCGGACTATTTTCTCCTGGGTCATCACAACTCCAGCCTCTTTAAGACGTGCAATGAGTTCGATGCTTCGCTCGGATGCAAAATATTCCGCAACGCTCTCTGCCATAATGCCGCCGAAGCCCTCTATCTTTTCTATCTCTTCACGGCTTGCAGATGCAAGTGCGTCGATATCTCCGAAGTTTTCTGCCAGCAAAACAGCTGCCTTCTGACCGATGTTTCTTATACCCAAAGCACACAGCAGCTTGGCAAGTCCCGCTTTTTTGGAGCGTTCCACCGCTGCCAGCAGATTGTGGGCACTTTTTGCGCCCAAGCCTTCAAGGGATGCAATTTTCTCTCTGTCGAGGGTGTACAGGTCGGCGCAGGAGGAGACCATTCCCTCTGCCACCAGTTTTTCTATAACGGCGCCGCCCAGACCTTCGATATCCATGGCATCACGGGAGGCAAAGTGGGTCAGGTTGCGGAGCAGCTGCACGGGACAATCGGGGTTGACGCAGCGAAGCACCGCTTCGGCATTGTCGCGGACAGTCTGCGCTCCGCAGGCGGGACATTTTTCCGGCAGGGTGAAATATCCCTCGTTTTCGCCTTTTTCCGCAAGACCCAAAACCTCGGGAATTATCTCTCCGGCTTTGCGCACGATGATTTTATCCCCCACGTTCAGGTTCATTCCGCTGATGAAATCCTGATTGTGGAGCACCGCTCTTGACACGGTGGTGCCTGCCAGCGTTATGGGTTCAAACACGGCAACGGGAGTTATGGCGCCGGTTCTGCCCACGTTTATCTGTATCTCTTTTAGGGTGGTCACCTTTTCTTCGGGGGGATATTTGAACGCCACCGCCCAACGGGGATATTTTGCGGTGGAGCCGAGAGCTTCTCTCAATGCAAAATCATCAATTTTAACAACGGCACCGTCTATATCAAAACCGTAGCTGCCGCGGTTTTCTCCGATTTTTTCTATCTCTGCCTGCAGCTCTTCCCCGTTTTTGCAGCGGGTGTAGCTGGGAATGACTTTGAAGCCAAGGCGTTTCAGATAATCCAGCGACTGCGAGTGGGAGGAAAGCTGTTCACCCTCCACCTGCTGAATGTTGAAAACAAAAATGCTCAGCTTGCGTGATGCGGTTATCTTTGGGTCTTTTTGGCGCAGAGAGCCTGCCGCAGCATTTCGGGGGTTTTTAAAAGGCTTCTCTCCCGCTATCTCCTGACGCTCCACCACCTGATCAAAGCTGCTCTGCGGCATATACACCTCGCCGCGCACCTCCAGATAGGCAGGTTTTTCTTTGAGGGAAAGGGGGATTGCGGCGATGGTACGCAGATTTTCGGTCACGTCTTCGCCGGTGTCGCCATCGCCTCTGGTGGAGCCGCGGACAAACACGCCGTCACGGTATTCCAACGAAACGGAGAGGCCGTCTATTTTCGGCTCTACAATATAATCCACCTCACCCACAGCGTCGGTTGTCCTGCGGTAAAAATCCTTCAGCTCATCCATGCTGAAAACATCTTGCAGGCTCTCCATTCGCACGGTGTGAACCACCTCAGCAAAGGTGTTGTTTCCCTTGCCGCCTACACGGAGGGTGGGAGAATCGTCTGTCTGCAAATCGGGATATTCTGCCTCAATGTTCTCCAGCTCACGGTAGAGCATATCGTATTCATAGTCAGGCACGGCAGGGTCATCCATCACATAATAGAGATATCCGTAGTGATTGAGCTTTTCCCTCAGCTCTTTTGCTCTGCTTTCAGCATAACTTCTTTCCATTTTATCCTCCGTAAAGCTCGGATGAGCAGCTGCTCACTCCGCAAAATTATTTCCGCCAAAATAGACCTGCGGTATCTCGCCAATCAGCACCGTCTCCGCCAAAATGCAGTTGGTTGTTACCTCTGCGGGGATGCTGTAGCCTGCCAGCACCGCCGTGATTCCCACCTCTACATTCAGCGACAGCTGATGTTTTGTCTGGTTTATTCCTGCGGCTTCAAATTTATCTGCCACCGATGTGTTTATTTTGCCCGCCGACAGTAGCAGTATCTCAACCTCGGGGCCCCTTGCCGAAAACATTCCAACTCCCAATAGACTTCCCAACGGCACCGAAACGGATATCCGCTGTTTTCCCTGCAGTTTTTCGGCTACTCGCTGTGTGATCAGCGTTTTTAATCGGTTTAGCGTTACTGTATCTGCCCGCACTGCTTCAATTCTGCCGTCCACACTGCGGACAATCTCCACCAACTCGCCGTAGCTCAGGCTCTGCTCCTCCAACACATCATAAACGCTCTCTTCAATCAACTGTGTTGCCGCCAGCGATGTCCGATATAACGCCAAGGATTCCACCGTTGGACGAAGCTGTCTCTCAAACAGCACAAGCGTTGCCAACAGCAAAGTTCCCGCGGCAATCATCAGCAGTGCCGCTTTTGTTTTGTTTTTATGTTTCATCTGCTCACATCCAGATTCAGCTTTATGCTGAATTATATTCACAGGTGCCTGCCAAAGTTGCTTTTGCCTGCAATTTTTGGTGTGAGCGCTTATTTCTCGGTTATTTTACGCCGTATTTTCGCAAAAATGCCTCAGTATCCACCGTGAATTCTTTTCCGTCAAGATATGACAGCAGCTTATGCTCCTCTGCAGAGGGGCTGTCTTTGGGAAAGCTGAACTTCAGTTTATAGGAACATAACGCCTGGTTTTTGAATTTATTATCCCCGTCCATCTTGCCGTATTTGGTGTCGCCCAGCAGAGGGTGTCCCACATCGGCAAACTGCGCCCTTATCTGATGGGTGCGGCCTGTTATCAGATTTGCCTCAACAAGGTCGTATTTCTCAAGGCGCTTCAGCACCTTATATTCGGTGACGGCAGTCTTTGCGCCATCCTTGCGGGATTTTGTCACCGAGACCATATTGTTTTCGCTGTCCTTGGCAATATAGCCACTGAGTCTGCCCTTTGGCTGTTTGATGTGACCCTTTATTATGCAGATGTAGCGTTTGTCAATTTCGCGAAGGCGTATCTTTTCGTTGAGAATTCTCAGTGATTCCGCATTTTTCGCCGCAATCACCATTCCGCAGGTGCCTCTGTCGATGCGGTTGCACAATGCAGGCACAAAAGAATTCTCTTTCTCCGGCTGATATTCCCCTCTGTCAGAGAGCAGGCGGCAGATGCGGTTGATCAGCGTATCATATTTTTCGTCAGCATCTTCGTGCACAATGAGTCCTGCGGGCTTATCTGCTATGAGAATGTTCTCATCCTCATAGACGATGTTAACCTGTGCCTGAGCAAACATAAATGGATAAGCCTTGCTGTCCTCAAAAAACTCGTCGTTTACGTAGAGGTTCATCACGTCGCCTTCCGATAGCCTGTCGGCGGCTTCGCAGCGTTTTCCGTTCAGCTTGATCCTCTTCATTCTCAAATATTTATATACCAGCGGTTGCGGCAGTCTGGGTACAGCCTTACTCAAAAACTTATCCACACGTTGTCCCGAATCGTTTTTTCCAATCACGAATTCCCGCATAAAACTACTCCTCAGCAAGGGGGATTTTGCCTTGCAAAAATAAACATCTGTTGATTTTCATACAAAATACCTTTACTACATCTTAACACAAATCGTCAGGAATTTCAACACAAGATACATGAATACAGTTTATAATTAAACCATAATATTTGGTTTTAATTTAAACTTATTTAAACAAGGAGTGCATGTTGATGTCAACCGAAAAGAAAATTGCCAAGTTAGAAAAATATTCAAAGAAACAGAACATCGGTAAGCTTTCCAAATATGCTGACAGTAAGCATCCCGAAATCCGGCTGGCCGTTGCAAAAGAGCTGGCCGGCATCAAAACAGATGAAAGCTATAACACCCTCATTATCATGCTCAAGGACAATGACTCCCTTGTCCGCAAGCAGGCTGTCCTCTCTCTCGGTGAACTGGGAAGAAACTCTGCTTTCACTCATATCAACTATATTTTAGACACCACCACCGATCCCGACCTTCAAAAGGCTTGTCGGAATTCGCTTTCCAAAATACATAATACAGAAGTATAACGCTCCATACCCTGTCAATTTCTGTTTTTCCTTTTTACGCCATTTTATTTTATATTTTGCTTTCTACTTTTCGGCCACATACACCTCACCTGTCGTGATAACCAAACGGTGACCGGATATCACGACTTCAACCTGGCCGATCTTTCGTTGCGGACGGTATCTTATTTGATACCGTCCGCTTTTTATTATACAGGATATCTCCTGTATTAAGCCCCATATTTCAGTTTTTATCCACACCTTTTTTCAAAAACTTCCCATCTTTCAAAAATTATGATATAATAATATAAACATACTTTTGTTGTCGGGAGTTTTTATGAAAAGGGTCTTTTTCTATCTAAAAAATTGCTTTTGGCAAATGTGCGGCGGACTTTCCATGAAGATGCTTGCCGCTGTAGCTGAACTGTTTATTCCATGGATATTGGCACGTATTGTTGATGTTGTCATCCCCACCAAAAACACCACCGCTGTCCTGCTGTGGGGATTAGGAATGGTTCTCTGTTCTTTGTTGGCCGTTGTTTTTAATGTTTGGGCCAACCGTACCTCCGCTGCTGTTTCCGGTGATGCCACCGAGCGTATGCGGCATGATCTCTTTACCAGAATCATTAAACTTTCTGCCTGTGATATTGACCGTTTTACTATTCCCTCTCTCATTTCCCGCATGACCTCTGACACCTATGAAACACACCGTGTATTGGGTGTTCTGCAGCGAATGGGCGTACGCGCCCCAATGATTATGCTGGGCGGTGTTATCATAACACTGACGCTGGATCCTGTTCTTTCGCTCGTTATGATTTCTGCCATGCCGCTTCTTGCTCTTATTACCGTTGCCATCTCCCGCCGCGGTGTCAAACTCTATAAAACCGCCCGCCAATCAGGCGATGATATGATCCGCGTAGTACGTGAAAATGTAACCGGTGTCCGTGTGATCAAAGCCCTTTCCAAAGGCGAATATGAGAAGCAACGATTTGAACTCAAAAACCGCCGACTTACTATGGCAGAACGCGTGGCCGGACGCACAATGGCCGGGGTCAACCCCATTATGAGCGCAATCCTCAACCTTTCATTGGTTGCAGTTATTCTTGTAGGTGCTTACCGAGTTAATGCCGGGCTTGCGGAAGTCGGTAAGATCATCGCATTTCTCTCATACATAACTATGATTTTTAATGCTCTTCTTGCTGTTACGCGTCTTTTCACCATGTATTCCCGTGCTTCCGCATCTGCCGGACGTATTTTTGAGGTGATCGACTGTCCCTGCGAGCCGCTGCTGGATGCCTCTGCCCCGGAGACGGAAAACACGGAAGACCCTGCCGCCCCTGCTGTTTGTTTTGAAAACGTCATCTTCCGTTATCCCAACAGCGGATTCTCTTTAGAAAACATCTCTTTCTCCATCGGCAATGGAGAGACCATCGGTATTCTTGGCGCCACCGGATCCGGTAAATCCACCCTGCTGCGACTGCTGCTTCGTTTCTATTCTCCCGACAGCGGCAGCATTCGTGTCCACGGACAGGATATCTCACAAATGTCCGCCCGTGAGCTCCGTCGTCATTTTGGTGTTGTATTCCAAAATGATATTCTTTTTTCCGGTACCGTTGCCGAAAATCTCTCTTTCGACCGCAATCTTTCCATGGATGAAATTGACCTCGCCATTAAAAATGCCTGTGCAGATGAATTCATTGAGGACCCTCATGCAGAAGTGGCTATTAAAGGAGCAAATTTCAGCGGCGGACAAAAGCAGCGTCTCATGATTGCCCGCGCTTTGGCCGGATCTCCTGACATTCTTGTGTTGGACGACAGTTCCAGTGCGCTGGATTATCTCACCGATGCTCAGCTTCGCGAAAA
>JAFSHJ010000206.1 GCA_017440425.1 Oscillospiraceae bacterium
ACGGAAAGCCGAAAAACAACAGCGAAAACCTCTTCATCTGCCGCTTCTCCATGAGCGCAATGAATGAGGTGGCAGAATTCTGCAAGCTGGTCAACCACTGCATTGAGAGCGGAGAGCTGGGAGAGATATCCGAAAAGGAGAGACGCCGCTGCGAAAAATGCGGCAGACCGCTTCCCGACGGAATGGATGTCTGCGTTTTTTGCGTTGAAAAAAGCTATCTTCTGGCACGAGTGATAAAAATGATGCGTCCCTATTGGGGCAAGCTGATAGCTGCTGCCTTGCTGCTGATAACCGCAGATGCGCTGATGGTGCTGCTGCCGAAACTCAACAGCATAATGATAGACACGTACCTTCGCCCAACGGGGGAAAGAGTGCCAATGTTTGCCCCCGAAACCGGCATTTTGGTGCTGTCTGCCCTGATGATAGTGTGCTTTTTCGTCAAAAACCTGATATATATTGCCAGCAAGAGGAAGACGGTGCGCATCAGCTCGGAGTTTTCCCATATGCTTCGCCGTGAAACCTACGACAAGGTGCAGAAGCTGTCGTTGGCATCAATGTCCAAAAAAACCAGCGGAGACCTGATGAAACGCATAACTCAGGATACCGAAAAGGTGAGGAATTTTATCGTCAACCAGGGTGTGTCTGCCATTGAGCAGAGCATCGTCTGCGTTTTGATAATGATAATGCTGGTGCGGATAAGTCCGCTGCTCACATTTTTGGTGTTTGTCCCGGTGCCGCTGGTGTTTTTCCTCGTCAACCGCTTTTGGGTTGGAATGCGTGTGAGATACGATAAGCAATGGCGCAAGGATTCCCGTGCAAACTCCATCCTCCACGATATAATCAAGGGCATAAGGGTGGTCAAGAGCTTTGGCAACGAGGATCGGGAGATAGATAAATTCCGCGGTGCCTGCCGTGAGCTTGCGCAGGTCTCCATGAAAAACGAGCAGCTTTGGGCGCTCATCTTTCCGGCACTTGGCTTTTTGATCGGCGCGGGAGAGTTCCTGGTTCTCCTGGTGGGCGGCAGAATGGTAGTAAACGGCACAATGACCCTTGGTCAGCTGCTTATGTTCATCCTCTATCTCGCAAACATCTATCAGCCGCTGCGCTGGATGTCCTCTCTGCCGAGATGGCTGGCTGAGGCGCAGACCAGCCTCATCAAACTGTTTGAAGTGATAGACGAAAGATCCTCTGTGGAGGATCCGAAGGAGCCCATAGTTCCCGAGGTAAAGGGCGCAATAGAGTTCAGGGGTGTAAAATTCGGCTACAAATCCTATGAGCCGGTGCTGAAGGATATCGAGCTAACCATTAAGCCGGGTGAGATGATCGGTCTTGTGGGACATTCGGGAGCAGGAAAATCCACACTCATCAACCTGATAATGCGAATGTACGATCCCGACAGCGGCGCCGTAAAGATAGACGGAGTGGATCTGCGTGATATGGAGCAGCACACCCTGCGCAGCAACATCGGCGTGGTGTTCCAGGAGACCTATCTCTTCTCGGGCACGGTTTATGACAACATTGCCTATGCCGACCCCAACGCAACCTTTGAAGAGGTGCTTTCTGCGGCAAAAGCGGCAAATGCCCACGAGTTTATAATCAAACTGGCAGATGGCTACAACACCGTCATCGGTGAAAACGGGCACACCCTCTCGGGCGGCGAGAGACAGAGGATAGCCATTGCAAGAGCGGTGCTCAAAAACCCGAAGATACTCATTTTGGATGAAGCCACAAGCTCCCTCGACCCCGAAACGGAGATCAAAATTCAGGAGGCACTGGCAAGGCTCACCCAAAACAGAACCACCGTCAGCATTGCCCACAGACTTTCTACTCTGCGCGGAGCAGACAGGCTTGTTGTGCTTGACCACGGACGCATTGCCGAGGTGGGCACTCACCGTCAGCTGCTGGAGAAAAAGGACGGTATCTACTATAAGCTGGTGATGGCACAGCGGCAGACTTCCCGCCTTAAAAAAGAGGTGGAGGGCGCAATGAAAAGCGCAGAGCAGAGCGTGACTGTCACAGCGTGACACAGCTTGAATTTAAGAGTGATAAGCTATTAACAAAAAATGCAGTTTCGTTTTTTGCGGAGCTGCATTTTTGTCTATTACTACAGAATTGCTTTTTAGTTTTAGTGTAGATTACAAAAAGAAATTGACATATTTGCAATGCGGTGATATTATTATATTTGTAGAATTATAAAATGAGAAAGTATGTGCCCATACACAAGAGAAAGGATTGACACAGCTATGAAAAAATATAAAGTCGGTATAATCGGTGCCACCGGAATGGTAGGACAGAGATTCATAACATTGCTGGATAATCATCCCTGGTTTGATATAACTCTGCTTGCAGCATCCTCCCGTTCCGCAGGAAAAACCTATGCAGAAGCTCTCGGAAGCAGATGGATGATGAAAACTCCGCTGCCCGCATATGTGGCAGAAATGACAGTTTACGATGCTGTTGAGGATGCAGAAAAGATAGCTCCGCAGGTGGACTTCGTCTTCTGCGCAGTAGATATGAAAAAAGACGAGATCAAAGCTCTTGAAGAGCGCTATGCAAAGCTGGAGTGCCCCGTTGTTTCCAACAACTCCGCAAACCGCTATGTGGACGATATCCCCATGATGATCCCCGAGATCAACTCCGACCACATCGCCATCATCGAAGAGCAGAAGAAGCGCCTCGGCACCACCCACGGCTTCATTGCGGTAAAACCCAACTGCTCCATCCAGAGCTATGTTCCCGCACTTGCTCCTCTTAAAAAGTTCGGCATAAAAAAGGTGCTTGCCTGCACATATCAGGCAATTTCCGGCGCAGGCAAAAACTTTGAAACCTGGCCCGAAATGGTGGATAACCTGATCCCCTATATCGGCGGCGAGGAAGAGAAGAGCGAAAAGGAACCCCTTAAAATTTGGGGACACATCGAAGACGGCAAGATCGTCAACGCAGATGATATCGAGATCACCACACAGTGTCTGAGAGTTCCCGTCAGCGACGGTCATATGGCTGCGGTGTTCGTCACCTTCGAGAACAAACCCGAGATAGACGAGATAAAGAAACTTTGGAAAGAATACAAAGGCGAGCCCCAGACTCTGGAGCTTCCCAGCGCACCCAAGCAGTTCCTCAACTATTTTGAGGAGGATAACTATCCCCAGACCAAGCTGCACAGAGACCTTGAGGGCGGCATGGCAGTTTCCATCGGACGCATCAGACCCGATACACAGTATGATTACAAGTTCGTTTGCCTCTCCCACAACACATTGAGAGGTGCCGCAGGCGGCGCTGTTCTCACAGCTGAGCTGCTTGCCGCAAAGGGCTGCTTCGACAGATAATTTGATTTGCTATTATTACGGAGGTTTTTTCAATGAAAAAGGTTATATTTAAGGGCGCAGGTGTAGCTATTGTCACACCGATGAACGACGATTTTTCCGTAAACTACGATAAGCTTGGCGAGATCATCGACAATCAGATCGCCAACGGCACAGATGCCATCGTTATTGCAGGCACAACAGGCGAGGCTTCCACCTTTACCGATCAGGAGCACGTGGACGTCATCCGCTACGCAGTTGAAAAAACCGCGGGACGCGTTCCCGTTGTTGCAGGCGCAGGCAGTAACGATACTTCCTATGCTATCTGGCTCTCCAAAGAGGCTGCTCAGGCAGGCGCAGATGCTCTGCTCCACGTAACTCCCTACTACAACAAGACCTCTCAGATGGGTCTCATCCGCCACTTCAACGCCATTGCAGATGCAACCGACGTTCCCGTTATCCTCTATAACGTGCCCACAAGAACCGGCGTAAACATCAAGCCGGATACATATTTTGAGCTTTCCAAGCACCCCAACATCGTTGCAACCAAAGAGGCTAACAGCGATATCGCAGCAATGATCAGAACCAAGGCTCTCTGCGGCGACGAGCTGGGCTTCTATTCCGGCAACGACGACTGGATCGTTCCCTCCCTTGCAGTTGGCGGTCTCGGCGTAATCTCCGTGCTCTCCAACGTAATGCCCCGTGAAACTCACGATATCTGCGAGCTGTTCTTCAAGGGCGACGTTGCAGCCAGCGCAAAGCTCCAGACCAAGCTTGTTGGTCTCATCGATGCACTCTTCATCGACGTTAACCCCATCCCCGTAAAAGAAGCAATGAACCTTATGGGAATGAACGTAGGTCCCGCAAGAATGCCGCTTGTAGAGCTTTCCGATGCTCACAGAGCAGCACTCAAAGCTCAGCTTGAAAAAGCAGGTCTTATTAAATAAGTCGGTTAAAACAAACTGTACCACAGAGGATGAATTTAATGACAAGGATAATTATATCCGGCTGCAACGGCAGAATGGGCCGTGCCATAGCAGAGCGTGTTTTTGCCCGTGAGGACGAAAGCTGCACAGTGGTTGCCGGAATAGATATGAACACAAAGCCTGCGGAGTTTCCGGTTTTTGCAAAGCCTGCGGAATGCACCGTTGAGGCGGACGTTATAATCGATTTTTCCAATCCTTCGGCATTGCCCGAATTGCTGGAATATGCGGTGGAGAAGAATCTCCCCATCGTAATAGCCACCACCGGCATCTCCGAAGATGGCAAGGCGCTCATAAACAGCGCAGCAGAGAAGATCCCCGTGTTTTATTCCGCAAATATGTCCCTTGGTGTGAACCTGCTGGTTGAGCTTGCCAAAAAAGCCACCGAGGTGCTTGGCTACGATTTCGACATTGAAATTGTGGAGAAGCACCACAACCAGAAGCTGGATGCACCCAGCGGCACCGCACTTATGATCGCAGATGCCATTGCAGACGGCAGACACTATGTCTATGACCGCCACAGCCGCAGACAGAAGCGCGAGCGTGACGAGATAGGCATCCACGCCATTCGCGGCGGCAGCATCGTGGGTGAGCACGACGTTATTTTTGCCGGCTCGGATGAGGTCATAACCCTCAGCCACAGCGCTTCCAGCAGAGGTGTTTTTGCTGTGGGTGCAATAAATGCGGCGCTTTTCCTGCCCGGAAAGCAGCCCGGAATCTACAACATGGGCAACCTTATTGCAGAAAACTGATTTTGCATCAACTATATTGGAGGTTTGACTAATGAACGGTGTCAGTAAATTGACTGTGACAGAAGATGTCGCGCTGGTAACTTTTAACAAGCTCCCCGCAGATCACAAGCTCATAGCCGGAATTCTTGACGAGTTTTCAAAAGCAGAGATGAATATCGATATGATATCCCAAACCACATCTCAGGGCGGAGATATCAGCTTTTCCTTCACTGTGTCCGGCTCTGATATGGTAAAGGCACTCAGCCTGCTGAAAAAGATGAAAGAAGAAGGTCTTGAGGTCAAGCCGCTTGTAAGCAGCGGAAACACCAAGATCCAGCTCTACGGCGAGGAGATGCGCGAGATGTACGGCGTTGCCGCACGCGCCATCGATGTTGTTGCCCGCACCGGCGTGCAGGTGGTCATCATCACCACCTCCGAGGTGGATATCTCCATGCTCTGCGCAAGCTCCCACGTGGATGAGTGCATTGAAGAACTGGAGAAGGCTTTCGGTCTCAATGCCTGAGTGTGATTAAAATTTGTAATAGTGTAAAAAGAGTAATTCGCTGCGCGGTCATATACGGGTGTGTATGACTGCACAGCGTATTGTGATGTTTATAGGTTTTTCTTTTGGAGAAGTGAAATAATGAAAAAACAGGATTTTTACTACGATCTGCCCCAGGAGCTCATTGCGCAGCATCCCATTGAGCCGAGAGACCACTCCCGCCTGATGGTATACGACAAGGCAAGCGGCGAGCTCAGCCACCACAGATTTTTTGAACTGGATGAGCTGCTCCGCCCGGGCGATCTTCTTGTTATGAACGATTCCCGTGTTGTTCCCGCCCGTCTTTACGGCGAAAAGAGCGGCACGGGTGCAGCCGTTGAGCTTTTGCTGCTCAAACAGCTCTCCGCAGACACTTGGGAGACCCTTGCAAAACCGGGAAAACGTCTCAAAAAAGGCGCAAGGATCACCTTTGCAGGGGGATTGCTTGAGGCAGAGATAATAGAGACAATAGACGACGGCAACAGAATAGTGAAATTCTTCTTTGAGGGCAACTTCTATAACCTGCTTGAGAAGGTGGGACAGATGCCGCTGCCCCATTATATAACCGAGCGCCTCGAGGATGCGGAGCGCTACCAGACCATCTATTCCAGAGAGCTGGGTTCTGCAGCAGCACCCACGGCAGGTCTTCACTTCACCGATGCACTTTTCGAGCGTCTCAAAGAAAAGGGCGTCAACACAGCCTTCGTCACATTGCACGTGGGACTCGGAACCTTCCGTCCCGTAAAAGAGGATGATATCCTCAAGCATAAAATGCACGTTGAGCACTATCAGCTCCCGGAGGAGACAGCAAAAGCCATCAACGAGACCAAGACAAACGGCGGACGCGTCTTAGCGGTGGGCACCACCTCCTGCAGAACGCTGGAATCCGTTGCAATGAAAAACGGCTGCATCTGCGCCGACGAGGACAACACCGGCATCTTCATCTATCCCGGCTATGAGTTCAAGGTGCTGGACGGTCTCATCACCAACTTCCACCTGCCCGAAAGCACGCTGATTATGCTTGTCAGCGCAATGATCGGCAGAGAGAATGTGATGCATTGCTATGAGACAGCCATTGCCGAGAGATACCGTTTCTTCAGCTTCGGCGATGCAATGGCAATAATATAAAACATTCCACACAACCGTTTAACGGAGGTTTTTATGTATACGCTGATAAAAAACGAGGGCAGAGCACGCCGCGGTCACGTTGAGACGGTTCACGGCTCCTACGAAACTCCCGTATTCATGAATATAAACACCTTGGCAGCAATAAAGGGCGGACTTTCCACCGAGGATCTGGAGCGCATAAACTGCCAGATCGCCCTGTGCAACACCTACCACCTGCACCTGCGTCCCACCGACGAAGTGGTGCGTGATATGGGCGGTCTCCACAAATTTATGGTTTGGGACAGACCCATCCTTACAGACAGCGGCGGTTTTCAGGTGTTTTCACTGGCAAAAATAAGAAAGATAACCGAAGAGGGCGTAAAATTCCAGTCCCACATCGACGGCAGAAGCATCTTCATCGGTCCCGAGGAGAGCATGAGGATACAGTCCAACCTTGCCTCCACCATTGCAATGGCATTTGACGAGTGCGTGGAAAACCCCGCACCGAGGAAATACGTTGAGGATTCCTGTGCAAGAACCGAGCGTTGGCTGCTCCGCTGCAAAGCAGAGATGAAACGCCTCAACGAGCTGCCTGAGACCATAAACAAAAATCAGTTGCTGTTCGGCATCAATCAGGGCGGTACCTATGAGGATATCCGTGCCGCAAACATGCGCACCATCGCAGATATGGACCTTGACGGCTATGCCATCGGCGGTCTTGCGGTCGGTGAACCCGCAGAAGTGATGTATAACGTCATTGATGCGGTTGAACCCTTTATGCCAAAGGACAAGCCCAGATATCTCATGGGCGTGGGCACTCCGGTAAACATTCTGGAGGCTGTATACCGCGGAGTGGATATGTTCGACTGCGTTCTGCCCAGCAGAAACGGACGTCACGGTCACGTCTATACCTGGGAAGGCGTGAGAAATCTGTTCAACGCAAAATATGAGCGTGATCAGCTTCCCATCGACCCCGAATGCGATTGCCCCGTCTGCCAAAGATACAACAGAGCCTATATCCGCCACCTGTTCAAAGCGGGAGAGATGCTGGGAATGCGCCTTTGCGTAATGCACAACCTCTGGTTCTACAACAACCTGATGACAAAGATAAGAGAAGCTCTCGATGAGGGCAACTATGAGGAATTCTATCGCCGTTGGAGAGAGGTTCTGGACGTAAGGATCTGACACGACGAGAGCTTGCGATAGGTTTGTTTGGAGATTTAATATGGAGAAAATTACACTTACCTGCCCCTGCCTTTTCGGCGTGGAAAGCATCCTTGCCTTTGAGGTGAAAAAACTGGGTGTTTCGGATGTGACGGTCAGCGACGGAAGAGTTACATTCACCGGCACCGCCGAGGATATGGTGCGTGCCAACATTCAGCTGCGCTGTGCCGAGCGTGTGCAGATACTGCTGGCAAGCTTTGAGGCGAGAACCTTTGAAGAGCTGTTTCAGGGTGTGCTGAAGGCAGACCTGGAGAGATATATCGGTGA
Organism: Oscillospiraceae bacterium; assembly: GCA_017440425.1. Classification (GTDB taxonomy): domain Bacteria; phylum Bacillota; class Clostridia; order Oscillospirales; family Ruminococcaceae; genus SIG526. The sequence goes on from JAFSHJ010000206.1 coordinate 8,156, forward strand.
GAACGATGCGTTTCCCGTCAAGGGTTATTCCCTCAATTCGCAGCTGCACAGCGTGCCGGACTGTCAGGCAATAATCAAAAAAGCGGCTGTAAAACGCCTTGAAAAGTGCTATCACAAGAGCTGGTTTGAAGAGAGCGGTCCCGTAAAGCAGCTGCAGTTTTCCATCTATAAGGACAAAGTGCTGCTGATGCTGGATACCTCGGGAGAGGGTCTGCACAAGCGTGGCTACCGTCCCACAGCAAACGCAGCACCAATAAGAGAGACCCTTGCGGCCTGCATTGCCGACCTTGCAAGAGTTAAAAAGGACAGCTTTGTGGCAGACCCCTTCTGCGGCTCGGGCACAATGCTGATAGAATCCGCATTGAGGGCCATGAACGTTGCCCCGGGACTTCGCAGGCATTTCTCCTTTGAACGCTGGCATTGGGATG
>JAFSHJ010000207.1 GCA_017440425.1 Oscillospiraceae bacterium
GTATTCTTGAAAAACTGTCCTTTAGGGTATGATCCTAATGCAACTCTCTTTTTTAATTTAACGTTGAATTTTATGATCAATCCATGGTTATATCGTTTTTGTTTGCTGCCACGTTGTCATTTACGTATCTTCCGTCGAAGTTGTTGTCCTCATAAATACCGTTGTCATCATTAAACCAGGATGCAACTGTCTCTACGCTCACACAGCACTCAGGCTCAAACTCGTCGCTTGCGGCATAGGCTGTCATCTTTTCTTTAAGCCAGCAGGCGCCGGGGTCGTTCTCCTTGAGATCAAGTGCGGAGACAAGCAGCTTGCCGTTGCCAATGCGATATTCAAACACAAGTGCCTCTGGACGTGCGTTCTTATAGGAAGAAGCCATCTCGATTATCGGTGCATAGGGAAGGTCGGGGTTATCCAGAATACGGATTGTCCGCCATTCATCATCTCGCGGAACTGCCAACCGCAGAATCCGTCGTTGGGCAGCTCTCTCATCAGCGGATGGTCGGCAATTACAGTTGCAAGGTGTCCGTTGGTTCTGCCTGCAACGGAGAGCTGGAAATCTATCTGACGGTTGGGGAACGGACCTGCGCTGAGCAGCAGCACGTTTTTGCCGTCCTTCATTGCCTTTATCAGTTCTTCCGCACTCATGTTCTCCGCAACGGTGAGGTTTCTCGGCTTGGACAGCTTCTTTGCCTTGGGGAAGACATAGAGTTCCCATTCGTTCTCTGCATCAACGTTGCCGCCTGCAATGGTTGCACAAATTTTAATGCGTGTGGGTTCTTCCACCTTGGGCATATTGAAGCTCAATGTATAAAGTTTGGTTATCTCTCCTGCTTTAATGTCGGAGAGGTGCAGTGTGCGGCGCTGATAGACCTTGCTGTCATCAGCTACACGCAGAGTGAGCACCGCCTTGTCCATATCCTCTTTGTAGTTGGAGACAAGCACGGGAACATCCAGCTTTTCTCCCGCTGCAAAGTTGCGGCATCTGGGCAGGTCGGTGAGGAGCACGGTTTCGGAGTTATATCTGCGGACGTTCTGAACGGTCTCGCCTGCTTTAAGCTCGTAAAACTCGTTCATCATGCCGACGCAGTAGCCGAAGGTGTGCCAATGTGTATCGATATCGCCAAGGAAATCGTAGCCTGCAAAGCTTTCGCTGCGGCGAACAACTTCAAAGCAATATTTTCGCTGCAGTATCTGCCACTTGGCCGAGTTTCTGTAATAGAGGTTGGCTCTGTCAAGCAGACCTTTGTCTGCAAGGTGACGCTCAACAGAGGTGAACAGCTCTGTTTCGCCAATTCTGCTGCCCTTGTATCTGTCCTTGAGGGAGAGATCCACATAGGTGCCGTGGATGCATATCTCGTGGGAGAGCACCGGCTTTTGGAAGACGGCATTGCGCTTATCGATGACTTGGGGGTTGCCTATATCGGTGGTGTAGCTTGTTTGGCTGAGAGAATAGCTGTTGTAAACATCGGAGAATGCAGCCACATCCGCAAGGCGCTTGGGACTGTAGGGGAAGGGCTCATCCACAAGCTCATCTTCCGGCTTGAAGGCATATTCTATGCTGCGCAGGGCAGACATGGGGGAAAACAGTGCGTCTGTCTCGGCATGGACAAGCTCGGCACACTTGCGGAGATGCTCAACGTAATTGGGGTTGATTGTCATCTCGTTGCCGGAGGAATACATAACGGGGGCTGTGTAGCGTCTTGTCATGCGGACGATATCTTTCCACTCTTCGTAGTGGGTGTTGTTGGGAGTTTCGATCTCCATTATCATGCCCAGCTCGTCGGCTGCTTCCATATATTCAACCATGGGAACATAGGTGTGGAAGCGGATGGAATTGAAGCCGAGCTCTTTGAGGATGCGCAGAACTCTGCGGTAGTAGTTCTTATCTCTTGTGGGATGCACTGTGATGGGATGATAGCAATGCTCGCAGATTCCGCAGAAGAAATAGGGCTTGTTGTTGAGATAGAGCTTTGTGCCCCTTGCCACAAGTCTTCTTATTCCGAAACGGGACTCCAGCTTTTGGTTTTCGGTCTTCACTGCAACATTATAGAGCTTGGGAGAATCTGGAGACCAGAGTTTGAAGCCATCTGCGGATATTGTGACAGCGGTTTCGCCTGCAGGGATCTCTGCTGCTGCCACTATCTTTTTGCCGTCGTAAATCGTAACTGTCTTTTCTGCATCTTTTCCGCCGTCGGTGTTTACGGTGAACGCAGAAACATCTTCTGCTGTGGTGACCCACACATCGCGAAGTCCGTCCTTGTGGAAGCGCAGTTCAACATCGCCGTAGATACCGCCGGTGCACTCGTTTGCCGCACGGGAGGTAAGACCCGAAACGGGGCGCTCTGCATAACCCTTGAGACGGATGTTGGAAACCACAAGTGTAATGCGGTTTTCACCGACTTTAAGAACATCGGCGGGGATTGCAAAGGAGAAATCGGAGGAATATCCCTCGTGTCTGCCAAGATATACTCCGTTTATCCATGCGGCTGCGGTGTTCTGCACTCCGCCCAGCCACAGTTCTGCGTTTTCGCAAACTTCGCTGAGTTTGAAGCTGCGCTTATAGACAAAAGATCCCACGATGTTGGGCAGTGCCATATCGGGAACATATGATGCCTGAGGATATCTCTGCAGAGTATAGAGCGGATTATATTTGACCTTGGTGTGGATACCGGTTGTTCTGAACAGCTCAAGGTTATCTTCCCAATATCCCGGCACGGGGCATCTCACCTTATCTGCAGAGAGTTCGGGTTCGACCTCGCTGTTATAAGGCACAACGATGCTTCGGTCATATTTTATCTCGATGTCCTTCTCGTTGGGTGTGGTGACAAGATAGTCAGCCATCCATTTTCCGTTAAGTACAAGCTTCTCGTTAAGCATAGATACATCCTCCAAAATATTTAAAACTGTTTGTTTTCAGTTTTTCTGCATTATTTCATATAAAGGCTGCTGCCCAGATATCCAAGTCCGTGAGATATCTCAAGTGCGGCGGCATTCACACGCTCTCCCAAAGTTTTGATGCGCTCAACGTTGTCGGCATCGTGCATTATAACAAGGGATATTGCACCCACCAACGCACCGTCCACTCCCAGCACGGGAGCTGCCACCGGTCTTGCAAAATAGACGTTTTCGTCCGTTGCCTCTTCGCAATAGCCTATTTTCTGCGCATTGTGGATATATTCCAGCAGCGAAGGCATATCCTTCACCGATGGAATGGAGCAGTTATCCAACATATCCGGAGTTATAACGGAGCAAATCTCATCGTCCGTCATTGCCGAGAGCATCGCCTTGCCCATTGCAAGAGAAAGAATGTGTCGGGTGTCTCCCACGGTATATTTATGGTATATTCTGTCGGATGGGAAGTGCATAATATATACCACCTCTGACTCGCCAGTTCTCACCGACATACAGGCTGTCTCTCCCGTATCCTCACCCAGCTTATAAAGTATGGGGCGGGCGACGGTATCTATGGACGAGCTTTTGAGATAGGAAAGTCCCAGCCGCAGACTCTCGACACCCAGCTTATAAACTGGGGCGGAGTCTCCCGTCGACTTGAGCATTCCCGTCTCCACAAGGGTGTGAACAATGTTGAAGACGGTGCTTTTGGGTAAATTTAAGCTTTTAACTATCTGCGAAAGAGTCATGCCGTTTCTGTTTTGCGAAATCAGCTTGAGTATCTCCACAGATTTTATCACAGTATTATTCATTTTAATACCATCCTGCTTGTTATAACACAATAATTATACACTATATTTCCCTCTTCGGCAATAATTTTCACCAAAAACACTTTCTTCCCTCTTCTTCCTCTTTTTCTATTGACGGCGGAAGAATTTTATTGTATATTATTAGTATAAGTTTATATATTTAAACACCGTTCATATATATGAACAAAAGGAGGATATATTATGGCTTATCGTTACGTTCCCTATGAAGATACCAAAATCTTTTGTCAGAAGGTTTTTCAGGGCTACGGCTTCAACGAAGAGGACAGCGCCCAGATAACCGATATTCTTTTGGAGGCTGACCTCAGCGGCATTGAGTCCCACGGTATTCAGCGCCTCATCCGCTATCACCACGAGGTTACATCCGGTCTTGTCAAAATGGATGCAGTTCCCGAGATAGTCAAAGAGACTCCGCTCTCCGCAACCATCGAAGGCAACGATGCCATGGGACAGACTCTCAGCGTAAAATCCATGAACCTTGCCATTGAAAAGGCAAAACAGCACGGTGTGGGTATTGTTGTTGTCCGCAACTCCAACCACTACGGCATTGCAGGCTATTACACCCAGATGGCTGCAAAGCAGGGCATGATTGGTGTCTGCATGACCAACACCGAATCAATCATGGTCCCCACCTTCGGCAGCGAGGCTATCCTTGGCACCAACCCCATTGCATTCTCCATGCCCGCAGATCCCATTCCCTTCACCTTTGACGCTGCCACCACAGTTGTTCCCAGAGGCAAGCTGGAGGTTTATGCAAAGCGCACCGGCGTTATCCCCGACGGTTGGGCTCTTGACGAAAACGGACTTCCCAGCTCCGATGCGAGCCGCGTTCTCACCAACATCATCAACAAGAGCGGCGGCGGTATCCTTCCCCTCGGCGGTGCAGGCGATGCCACCTGCGGCTACAAAGGCTACGGCTTTGCAATGCTCTGCGAGATCTGCACCGGTATCCTCGCCGGCGGTCTCACCTCCAGATACGTCAACCGCACCCCCGGACGTGTAAACACCTGCCATTTCTTCATGGCTATGGATTACGGTATGTTCGGCGACAAGGCTGAGATCGAGGCTAACCTCTCCAAGTTCCTGCAGGAGATCCGTGACTCCAAAAAGGCTGAAGGTGCAACCAGAATTTACACCCACGGCGAAAAGGAATTCGAAAACCATCAGAAGGTCATTGCAAACGGCATCGGCGTAAACGAAAAGACCTATTCCGAGATGCAGATGATCGCAGAATATACCGGCACCACCGCTTATCTCCCCAAACGCTCCGAGGAATAATTTTAAAGTTTGAACAAAAACTCTCCGTCTCTGCAAGGGCGGAGAGTTTATTCGGTTCACACAGGCCCCCCTCCGTCATTTTCTGCGAAAATGCCACGCCCGTCTGAGGGCGTGGATTCGCCGCAGGCGAATACGGAGGGGGTATGTCTTGTTTTTCTATATTTTCCGCCACACAAACAAAAAACTCCGGCATAGGGCAGTGTCCGTAAAACAGTTAATCCTCCGTATGGTTGAGATCATACGGAGGATTAACTATATGTCTATTCTTCAAACTTGCTGGCGGCGAACGGTTTGTCAAAACCGTTTGGCCGCGGCAATGTCCACCGCAGATGCAAAGCATCTGCATGGATAGCCGCTTTAGCGGCGCAAGGGGTATAGCCACCTTGACGGAACAAAGTGACGCAACATTCTCGGTCATGCAGTTTTCTTCTGCTGACGGAGAATGAAGCGACCCGAGATGCACGATACTCCCGATAGGAGAGTATAGAAGTGCGCCCTTTAGTTCCTAAAGGTTTTTTCAACAGTCCGACAAATTTCAATTTGACGCACAAATCACATATACATTTCTAAAACTATCAAAGTGAATTGTAAAATGTAAATCCAACCACACCTTTTTCTATTGCGGTAAATGTATCATATTTTCCATTGGTATATTCTTTTATAATCTGTTTCCAGAAGTTCTGAGCAGGCAGATTATTTTCCCACTGTGATATTTCCCATCCGCCAGGAAACATATCAAAAATCTTCATAGAAGCCACCTTACCGACGCCTTTACGTCGGTATTTTTTCAGAACGAAAAATTCAGCTATATTGTGAGGATTAGACAAGTCATTATACTCACTACAAGACCTTACTAAAACCAATCCTGCAAGTTTGCCATCGGCTCTAATAAAGAACGGATATCTTCCTTCCTCATTCCAATAGTCATCAATATGTGGATAACCAAAGTATCCATATTCATTTATATCATCATCGGAAAATTCTGAAAAATCATAATTGTATAATTCCATCATCTGAATGAAAACAGATTTTTGTTCAATCAATATAGGTTCAATACTAATATTCATAAATTGCCTCCACAAATTCAAATTTATCTCGCTCTTTCTCTGAATAAAGTATATCAGAAAAATGTAAAAAATTCTACCCTCTACACAAAGAAACGCCCGAAGAAGATGAGCCTTCTTCGGGCGTACTTCATACTGTTTTACGAACACCTACCTATAAAACCGAAGTTTTTTTATACTATTTGCAATTTTCGATCGATAAATAACAAACAATTTGCAAACCATTGCAATTTTGTTGTTTTTAGGGACAGCTCATCAAACGTCGATACCGAGGAACTTTTTGGCAAGGATACCCACGAAGAAGGATACCACCGCAACACCGATGCTGATAACAGCCATCTCAACAAAACGGGAGCCAAAGGGCTGGTCTTTTGCAACGGAGGTGTAATAGGTGAATGCTGCAATTATTACAACGATTATTCCCAGCATGCAGACGAGTGCGGGAATATACTGTGTGACACTGAAAAGCAGATAGGGCAGAATGAGCAATACAACTGTGATGAGATATGCCACACCTGTATACAGACAGGATTTCATGGCATCATCTCTGCCTTCGCTCTTTGCGGAGAGGAATTCGCTGGATGCCATGGAAAACGTGGCGGA
>JAFSHJ010000208.1 GCA_017440425.1 Oscillospiraceae bacterium
GATGTTTGCATTGTGGCCGTAATAATCGCCGCCGATCATCTCTGCGGAAAGATATAGTGCTGACATTGCATCAATATGCCGCAAAACATCGTTACTATTACGCAGTTCAGGAATCTGATGACTCCATTCATCTGACACCTCCGGAGCAGCATACTGAATGAACCAATCCAAGAATTCTACCATTTCCGTACCGGTAATGGTCGACTGCAGCACTTTCTCCATAGGCATCCCAAGTTCCAGTGCATGGAGCAGTTCCTGTTTCCATAAATCAGGAATATTCAGCTCATTGATTTGTTCTTCTGCAGTCGGTTCCAATATATTCGGAACAGACTGTTCCTGCGTTTGAGCGGGCGTACTGCTCTCAGGCGGGTCAGCAGTAACAGTCTGTTCAGCTTGACAACCGGATAAGACGCTTAGTACCATCATGATGGAAAGAATCAGGCAAATGATTCGTTTCATTTTCAAAGACCTCCCTGCGCAAGAAGAATACAGTTCAAGTTTATTCAAACTTTTATATTGGATTTTTTCAAACAATTATAAAAAACTGGACACCAACTTCGATACATATGGTATCAAAATTGATGTCCAGTCTTGGTGGGAGAAGGTGGATTCGAACCACCGAAGTCACTGACAACAGATTTACAGTCTGCCCCCTTTGGCCACTCGGGAATTCTCCCATATTCATTTATCGGTCGAATGGAAGCGTTCGGTGCGCCTCCATCCTACCAGTTGGAGCTGGTGAACGGATTCGAACCCCTGACCTGCTGATTACAAATCAGCTGCTCTACCGGCTGAGCTACACCAGCATATCAAACGTCTCACACGCGACGATATATATAATATCACACCGAATTTGATTTGTCAATAGAAATTTTTGAAAAAATTGAATTTATTTTTCGAAAAAAGGTTTATCTGCGAATGCGGCAAACCCATCACCGTTTGTTCATGTGAATGTTAAAGCTGCTGTTGCGGAAAGCGGTGGGAGATTGTTTTTGGTGATATTTGAAAAAATGGGCAAAGCGGTTTTCACTCTCAAAACCCAGCCGCACGGCGATCTCTTTAACGGAAAGAGAGGTGTTGCAGAGCATATCACGGGCGGTGCGCATACGCATATCGTAAATATATTTTTTCAGCGGCATGCCGTAAACCTTTTTAAAAGCCTTGGAGAGATATTCGCCGTTATAGTTAAAATGGGCGGCAACGTCGGATACCGTCAGGTTTTTGTCGCTGTTTATCTTCACCCACTCTGCAGCCTCGCTGATGATTTTGGTGGGGGTGCTGTCGCCGCTGTCGGTGCAGGCACGGGCGAGCTCGGAGAGCAGAGAGAGCAGCAGGGCGTCTGCGGCATAATCGGGATAGGCGCTTGTGTTGGAGACGTGGAGCAGCTTGCGGAAGAGGGCACCCTCCGAAAACCCTCTTATCACGGGGGAGGTTATGCCCAGGGCATCAAAATTTTCGGTGGAAAAATGCAGCCAGAAAAAAGAGGTGCGTCCGAAGCTGTGCCGTGTGCCTGCGTGCTCCTTCCCTGCCTCAAGGATGAGCACGTCGCCTTTTGCAAGGTGATATTCCGTCTCCTCCTCACGAATGTGCACCTCTCCCTCGGTGACATAGATGATCTCCCAGGTGATCTCTCTGCGGAGGGGATGTGTCCACTCGCTGTCGGTCAAAAACAGACCCGAATATACAAAATTTACTTTCAAAGCGTCCATAGGGGCTGCTCCCACTTTATTTAATGAATATATGTCCGGTTTTCTCACTTATCATCCGATTGCATCAGTTGCATTGGAGAGGTGTTGCTGATAAAATAGTATCATATAAAGGGGAAAAGTTCAACAAAAATATCGTTTTGACCATATTTCAGAGAAGGAGGCAAATTATGAAAAACATCGGATTTTCGCAGGTGGATATAACCGGCGGAATAATGGGAAGAAGATATAAGACCAATGCGGAGGCCACGGTTTTTGCCGTGCGTGACCGCTTTATGGAGACGGGCAGAGTTGACCCATACTACAGCGACGAGAGTCTGCGGGCAGAAAACTACCCCAAAAACCTCCACATTTTTTACGATTCGGATGTTGTTAAGCTGGTGGAAGGCGCCGCATACATCGTGCAGAAAAAGAGCGACCCGGAGGTGGAGGCGCTTATAAAGCTGGTGGAAGAGGGAGTTGCCCGCAACCAGGGCGAGGACGGTTATTTCAACAGCTGGTTTCAGAACAACGATCAGGACAAGCGCTGGACAAACCGCGATTGGCACGAGCTCTACACCGCAGGTCATCTTATCGAATGTGCAGTTGCTGTTTATGAAGCCACGGGTCGCCGCACGCTGCTGGATTGCGCCTGCAGGTTTGCAGATTACATTGAAAAGGTGTTCGTAACCGAGAAAAGCGCAAAGTTCCTCACCCCCGGACACGAGGAGATAGAGCTTGCGCTGGTGCGTCTCTATCATGCAACGGGAAACAAAAAGTACCTTGAGCTGGCAAAATATTTTGTTGATGCCCGAGGAAACAAAGAGGAGATCGAGCTGGCGGTAAAGGAACGGGGCATACCCAGCAGCATTCAGGCGCATCTGCCTGCAAGAAAGCAGTTCACCGCCGAGGGTCACGCTGTCCGTGCCTGCTATTTCTATTCCGCAATGGCAGATATTGCCCGTGAATATGGCGACGACGAGCTGCTCACCGCCTGCAAAACAATTTTTGAGGATATCATAAAGCGCAAGCAGTATATCACCGGCGGTGTGGGACAGAACCACGTGGGTGAGCGCTTCGACCACCCCTATCTCCTGCCCAACGAAAATGCCTACAACGAGACCTGTGCAGGCATTGCCTTCGTGATGTTTGCAAAGCGTATGCTGGAGCTGGATACCGATTCCAAATATGCCGATGCCATCGAGCTTGCGATCTACAATGCCATCCTCTCGGGTGTATCTCTTGACGGAAAGGCGTTTTTCTATGAAAATCCCATGGAGATAAACCTCGATAAATATAAAATGGATGATTGGGTAGATACCAATATAGAATATGAAAAGATGCCGAGAATGCAGCAGTTTGAGCGCCAAAAGGTGTTTGCCTGTGCCTGCTGTCCCCCGAATGTCTGCCGCTTCTTTGCATCCATCGGCGGCTATGCCTACGGCAAGGATGAGGGCAGCTACTACATCCATCAGTATTTCAACGGTCAGATGACCGACGGTGACGTGAACATCAAGGTGGAGACAAGCTATCCCGCAGAAAACACCGTGAAGATCACCGCCCAAAATACAAAGCAGGTCGCAGTCCGCATTCCCGGTTGGTGCAAAAAGTTCAGCCTTGACCGCCGATACACGATGCACAAGGGCTATGCCGTAATTGAGGGCGACGGAGAGATAAACATAGAATTCGATATGCCTGCCGTGCTGATGACAGCTCACTACAGAGTAAATTCTGACGTGGGACGTGTGGCACTTAAAAGGGGGCCGCTGGTCTACTGCATAGAGGCAATGGATAACGGCGGAGAGCTGCGTTCACTCTATGTGAGCTCCAAACTTAACGCAGAAATCAGCTATAACAAGGAGCTTGACGCATACACAATTGAAACCGACGGTTTCCGCATTGAGGATAGCGACAAACTCTACCGCACAATAGACGATCAGCCGAAGTTCACCCCTACACGCATTAAGTATATTCCCTATTTTACCTTCGCCAACAGAGGCGTCACCTCCATGGAGGTTTGGGTGAAGCTGAAGAGAGGTGAATGAAGTGAGAGAGTTAAAACTCAAACGTGTTTATCGTCATTTCAAGGGCGACTACTATCTCACCGAAGACGTTGCAACCGATTCCGAGAGCGGAAAAGCAATGGTTATCTATCGCAAGCTCTACGGTGACGGCAGTCTTTGGGTCCGTCCGCTGGAGATGTTTATGAAAGAGGTTGACCACGCCAAGTATCCCGACTGCAAACAAAAATACCGCTTTGAGCTGCAGGAAATTGAGAGCGTGGCAAAGCGGTAACAGCAGTTGAAATTTTAAAACCCGGCCCCTCTCCCGCCGACGCAGTCGGCGGCTCCGCCCTACAGCGGAGTAGCCTCGCGGAGCGAGGCAGAGAGGGGCCGGGTTTGGTGTTTGAAGGTGCCTGCGGTGAAAAAATTAGATCTTGTCCAAGGCTTGAGCCAGATCAGCTATGAGAGTATCGATGTTTTCAAGGCCTACATGGAGGCGCAAAACTCTGTGTGTCTCGCCGTGATCCTTCACTTCGGAATAGGGTACGGGGATGCAGAGGCTCTCAAAACCGCCCCAGCTGCAGCCGTGCTGGAAGTGATGCAGCGAGTTAACGATTTTTGTAATGGCTTCCTGACCGCCCTTGGGAGCAAAGCTCATTAAACCGTTGGTGCCGGAGAGATATTTGTTGAACAGCTCGGGCTGGGAATAGGTGGCAGAGCCGGGATAGAACACCTTTTCCACCTTGGGATGGTTCTCCAAAAATTCCGCAACCTTTTTGCCGTTTTCACCGTGCTGTTTAAGGCGAATGGGCAGGGTTCGCATACCGCGGAGCATCAGCCATGCCTGATGGGGGTCAATAATGCCGCCGAACAGTACGCGGTCGGTGCGCTGTATATCAGTGATTATCTTTTCATTTGCGGAAAGCACGCCTGCAACAATGTCGCTGTGCCCGCCCAGATATTTGGAGGCTGTATGGCAGACAATATCAATGCCGTGTTTAAGGGGCTGCTGGTGGAGTGGGGTGCCGTAGGTACCGTCGATAACGGTTTTGATGCCGTGCTTTTTGGCAACAGCAGAAACGGCATCCAGATCCTGCATACGGAAGACAATGCTGGAGGGACTTTCAAGACAGATGAGCTGGGTGTTGGGACGGATTGCAGCTTCTATCTCTTCGGTAGAATCTCCATCAACGAGGGTGTATTCAATGTTGAATTTGTCGTGCAAAAATTTTGTTACAACCTCCATTGTGCCACCGTAAGAGGTGGAAAGCAGAATAATATGTCCGCCTGCGCTGACACAATAGAGCACGGCGGTGGAGATGGCGGCCATACCGGAACCAAAGCAGACAGCGCCGTCGGCACCCTCAAGAGCGGCGACCTTGCGCTCCACAATGTCAACAGTGGGGTTGGAATCGCGGGTGTAATAGTAGCCGGAAGCAGGAACACCATTTATCTCGGTGTGCTGAACAAACAGCGAGTTCTGGAAAATGGGCGGAACAATGGCTCCGCAAAACTTATCGTATTCATCTCCCAAGTGCATACAGATATCTTCGGGAGTAGTGTATTTTCTGTCTTCGGGTTTAAGAAGTGCCATAAGATTATCTCCTTTCTTTTCGAGCATATTTTAACACCGCCCGGGCGAAAAGTAAATAAGTATAAAATTAATAATAACTATAAAGAGCGGATAATGCAAAAAATGCAAAAAAACGGACAAACCGTGAAGTTTGTCCGTTTAAAAATATCAGTTCCAGCGGGAGGCTTTCTTCTCAATGAGCCCAAAAATCAGCTTGTCAATGACCATACTGATCAGAATTATGACAAGCATCACGGCAGTGACCTCGTTAATGCCGCCGATCTCTCGCGCCTGAGAGAGCATAAGACCAATGCCCTTGGAGGACATCATCATCTCACCTGTCATGAGTGCACGCCATGCAAAGGACCAGCCGTGTCGCAGAGCACCAATGAGTGCGGGCACGCTGGCGGGCAGAATAACACGGGTGTAGAGCTCGGCACCTTTTGCGCCCATGGTGAGTCCTGCACGAACATACAAGGGGTTGACCTCTCTTATGCCGCTGTCCACAGCAGTGCAGATGCTGAATGCAGAGCCAACAACCACGATAAAGATAGTGGCACTCTCTGCAAGACCATACCACAAAATTGCAAAGGGAACCCAGCAGACAGATGGCAGAGACTGTATTGCAGGTACAATGGGACGGAGCAGCTTTGCCAGAAAATCAAAACGTGCAATGAGCATACCGGAGACGACACCGATGACCACAGCAATGCTGTAACCGATGAGTATGCGCTTCATACTCTGCCCAATGCCAAGGAAAAGGCTGCCGTTGGTGATAAGCTTTTTGTAGGCTCGCAAAACTCTCATGGGAGAGGGGAAAACATAGGGCTTCCAAATCTCGAAAACCTCCACCATAAGGGTGAAAACAACTTGCCACACCAAAATCACAGCGGCAATAATGCCTATTATCTTTAATATTTTTAGCCACAGAGGTGCCTCGGCCTTTTTAGTTAACGTTTTCAAAGCGTTCCACCTCCACTCTAAGCTCTGAAAGGATAGCGTGCCGAAGCTCCACAAAATCGGGGGAATCAATGTGTCTGGGTCGGGGGAAGTTGACCTCAAACACACTTTTTATGGTTCCGGGATTGGAGCTCATCATTGCAACTCTGTCGCCGAAGAAGAGAGCCTCCTCAACACTGTGGGTGACAAACATAACAGTTTTGCGTTCAGCCAGCCAAATTTGTTCCAGCTCGTCACGGAGCAGGTTTTTGGTTTGCTTGTCAAGAGCGGCAAAAGGTTCATCCATCAGCAAAACCTTGGAGTTTGTTGCCAGTGCCCTCGCAATGGAAACACGCTGCTTCATTCCTCCGGAAAGCTGACTGACCTTGTAATTTCTACAGGAGGCAAGGTTGACCATTGCCAGATATTTCATTGCATGGGCATCCCACTCCTCTTTTGGGATACCTGCTGCCTTCATTCCAAACTTTACATTTTCAATTACAGAGAGCCAAGGGAAAAGTGCTGCCTCCTGAAAAATCATAATGCGGTCGGGGCCGGGCTCGGTAACTTTTTTGCCGTTCACCAGAATTTCGCCCTCGTTTGGGGTGTCAAGTCCCGCAACCTGATTGAGCAGAGTGGATTTTCCGCAGCCGGAGGGACCCAGCAGACAGAAGAATTCGCCGTCACGGATGGTGAGGTTGATGTTTTTCAGCACCTCATTGCCGGTGTCCGAAAAATATCTGCTGACATTTTTGATCTCTATACTCATACTGTCACAACTTTCTTATAGTTTATTCCAAAAACAGGTTAGCTTCAAAATCAAAAGGATCTATAAAACCTTCGCTCATAGAAAGCGTTATAAACTCCTCTATGGATTTATGGGCGTGCTCAGTGGTAAAAACAATGCGGCTGAAAGCTTCTGCCAAAACATCATCTTCAAAGGCGGTTCCGGTCAGCTCAAGTATCTTTTGGTTGGCAATTTTCATTGCCTCGTCGGGGTTTTGGTTGATATATTCAGTTAGCTCGTTGTGGGCGGCAAGGAATCTTTCCACCAAATGGGGATAATCTTCCAGAAAATCACGGTGAACAATAACCACCGCAGTGGAATAGTTGCCGTCCAACCAAAGCTGGTCGTAATCCAGCACAAGGCTTGCGTTTACCTCGTTTACAAGACGGGCGCCCCAGGGTTCCGGCACAAGTGCCGCATCCAGTTCGCCGTTTGCCATAAGAGATTTGATTTCCGAGTTGGCAACTGCATATAAATCTACAGTGCCGCCCTCGGTGGTGGTGGAAAGTCCGTTTTCGGCAAGCAGCTTCAGCAGCAGAAGGTGCTGTGTGTTGCCAAGCTGGGGAATGGCAACCTTTTTGCCGGCAAGATCTGCAACAGAGCTTATTTCAACGCCCTCTGATGCAACCAGCACAGCTCCCCCGTTAGAGCAGCCGGATGCAATGAGAATATCTCCGTAGGAGCGGGAATATCCGCTGACTGCAGGTACAGGACCGATGTATCCCACATCTATCTGCCCCGCAAACATTGCCTCAATTTCGGCAGGACCTGCGTTGAAGTTGTAATATTCCACACCGTAACCTTCAAAATGCTTCTCGAAGGTGCCGTTGGAGCTGCCGATTAGTGCCTGTGAGTGGGTGATATTCGGAAAATATGCTATTCTGATTTTGGTGCCGTCAGAGCCGCGGCGCATGCATCCGGTGAGGGAAAATATTAAGATCAGGCTTAATGCAAACAGAAAAAGCCGCTTAAAACGTTTCATTGACCAGTCTCCTTGATGTTTTGGTTGGAGAATTTATACACATAAGTAAAATGTTATGAATATTATATCAAAATCGTTCTGTTATGTCAATGCTTTAATTTTTAACAAAGGAAAAACTGCCGCTCCGGGGAGGAAAAAATAAGAAATACGAAAGAAAAACGCAAAAAAATTGTAAAAAATCGGCGGATAAAGTGAGTTTTTCGTTGCGGGTGGTTGAGATAAATGTTATAATTATAAAGATATAATGGTATAAATGGGCTTGTAAAGAGCTGTTTACACAAACACAACGAAGAATTGAGGCGTGACGATGAAGGGTGCAAAAAACGTTAAAGGACGTTTTAGACACAGGGCGATATACCGCATTGCAAGATGTATAATGATGCCTTATTTCAGAATAAGGTTTAACGAGCACGCAAAGCTGATAAAGCCGAAGAGCTCACCCTATATCCTGATTGCCAACCACGTGTTCAACTGGGACCCGCTGACGGTGGGCATCAGCTTCAGGCAGCCAATGTATTACGTTGCAAGCGAGCACATCTTCAGGTGGGGCAACCTTTCCAAGCTGATACAGTTTGTTGAGGCACCCATCGCAAGGCAGAAGGGCACGGCAGATTCCAAAACCGTAAAGGATATACTTATAAGATTGAGGGGCAACAATAATGTCTGCGTCTTTGCAGAGGGCAGCGTCACCTACACCGGTGAAACGGGTTACATCGCTCCCGCCATCGGCAAGCTGGTCAAGCTCAGCGGCGCAGGACTCATCACCACCTCCATGCACGGCGGCTATCTCACCCATCCCAGATGGGGCAAGACCTATCGCCGCGGCAAGCTCACCGTCACACCCGTTGCGGAATATTCTCCCGAGCAGCTCAAAGAGATGTCTGTCAAGGAGATAAACGAGATAATCAAGCGCGACCTCTATGTCAATGCCTACGAAGATCAGCTGGCGCTGGATGAGCCCGTAAAATTCAAGGGCAAACAGCTGGCAGAGGGCATTGAAAACGTGCTCTATCTCTGCCCCAACTGTCAGCGCTTCTCCACCATAACAAGCAAGGATGACCGTTTCAGATGCGATTGCGGTCTGGAGGGTAGATTCACCGAGACCGGTTTCCTTGAATCTGTGGGAAGTGTGCCCTTTGAGTTTGACACCATTGTAAAATGGAACAGCTGGCAGGAGGAATGGCTTGAGCAGCACGCAGAGGAACTGCAGAACACACCAAAAGAAACCCCCATCCTCTTCCACGGCGGTCAGGAGCTGATAACCTTTGAGAGAGCTGGCGAGACAACGAGCCTTGGCAAAGGAAGCATTGCACTCTATGCTGATAGATTCGAGTTTATTCCCGATGACGGCAGCGCAGAAAAGATAGTTATCCCCTTTGAAGAAATTCCGAAGGGCGTTACATATTACGGCACGGGAAGTGCCACCCTGGCAATGACCACCACAGACGACCGCAGCTACGAGTTCAAATCGGATGCGTCTGTTTCCCGTTCCAGCTGGTGCTATGAACACGTGCTTGCGGTGCTCAACAAAAAAGAGAGCGAAGAAAAATAATTTGTGAGTTTAAAAATTACCATAAAGGAGCGTTACTATGGATTACTCTGCTGCCAATACCGAGCTTTGGGGAATAATTATCAACAGCGGCATCCTTGCGGGAATGCTGCTGCTCTCCAACGTGGTTTTGAGGAAAATTAAGTTCATTCAGAAGCTGCTGATACCCACATCGGTGCTTGCAGGATTTTTGCTGCTTGTGCTGCGTGAGCTTAATGTCCTTCCCATAAGCATGGAGTTTATGGAAATGGTAACCTATCACGCAATAGCCATCGGCTTCATCGCCACCTCCCTGCGTGTGCCCAACGATAAAGACGACGAGTTCAAAAAAGAGCTTGTGGGTGCAAAATCGGGTGCGGTAATAATCGGTGCCTATTTTGTTCAGGGCATCATCGGTGTAGCGATAACCGTGCTGCTGTCTTATACTCTCTGCCCCGGACTTTTCAAGGCTGCGGGAATCCTGCTTCCCATGGGATTCGGTCAGGGACCCGGTCAGGCCAACAACGTGGGTACATCCTATGAGACCGGATACGGATTCGTTGGCGGTCAGGCATTCGGTCTTTCCGTTGCCGCAGCGGGCTATCTTAGTGCCTGCACCGTTGGCGTTATCTATCAGGCAATTCTCCGCAAAAAGAACAAGATCACCGTTAAGGACCACAAGGCACTCTCCGGTTCCGTTACGATAGATACCTTCCAGGCGGACGACGAAATACCCATCTCCCAGTCCATCGACCGCCTTTCCATTCAGGTCGCACTGGTCATTGGAATATATTTCCTAACCTATCTGGTCTCCTGGGGGATCACATCCGCACTTTCTGCCTATGCCCCCGGACTTGGCAACACCCTCAATTCCCTCATTTGGGGCTTCAACTTCATCATCGGCTCGCTGCTTGCCATTGTCTGCCGCACCGTGTTCAACAAGCTGCGCAAGGTTAAGGTGATGACAAGACAGTATCAGAACAACTATCTGCTCAACCGCATCTCAGGTCTTGCATTTGATTTTATGATCATCTGCGGCATCGCTTCCATCGATATCTCCAATATGAAGGGTCTGTGGATCCCGTTCATTGCAATGGCTGTGGCAGGCTGCCTTGCAACTCTGTTCTATCTCAAGTGGGTCTGCAAGAAGGTCTATCCCAATTATTATTACGAAGGCTTTTTCAGCATGTTTGGTATGCTCACGGGAACCATCAGCTCCGGCATACTGCTTGTCCGTGAGATCGATCCAAACTTCGATACTCCCGCCGCAAACAACCTTGTAACGGGAAGCAGCTTCGGCATACTCATGGGCGCACCCGTGCTTCTGTTGGTGGGTCTCGCTCCCCAATCGGACGCAATGCTCTATCTGGTCGTGGGCATAATGGCGGCATATCTTGCCCTGCTCATGCTGTTCGTCTGCAAGGTGAAGAGCCTTAAGAAAAAGAAAAAGGCATAACGGCAGCAAATAAATGAATAAAACCCCTCCCTTGAAGCGATACTTTCAGTAACGTCTTTTTGGGAGGGATTTTTTATGGGAGGCAAACGCTCGCCCGACAGAGTGCTGCTGCGGTGGTATCTTTTGGGGGTGCTTTTTGTTGTGATAGCTGCGGTTGCGCTCTGCGGATTTTTAAAGGTGCACGAGGTGACCAACGGCAGCGGATTTGCATCGCCCCAGCCGCTTTTTGCGGTGGAGCCGCACGGTAGCCGCACCGACAGCATCATTCTGACCTTTTTCGGCAAAAGATACGTCCTTCAGCCGCCGCAAACCCCGCAATTCCGCTTTTCCGTTTGCCCAACCTTGGGATACTGCGCCGGGGCGGGGAACCCCCGCGGGCATATTCGCGGACGAAACTGACGCTTGCGCTTACAGTTTCTTAAATTTACGAAGCGAGTAGTGCATCTCCCGCGGAGGGAGGTGCACTTTTGTTTTGACTGCGGAGCATCACGGGATTCTTAAGGGGCAAGCCCCTTAAGCGCCGACTGCGCAAGTCCCGTCCTCCGCAGAGGACGGAATACCCCTCATTTGCGCTTTGCGCAACATAAATATAATAACCAAAGCGCCAGGCGAAGCATGGCGGCGGGGAACCC
>JAFSHJ010000209.1 GCA_017440425.1 Oscillospiraceae bacterium
CCATAACTTTTTGCTTTTTCCAATGCGCCGTCATAGTCAAAATGATCCGGGTTGGGAATGGGGAATTTTTCAAACTCCTCATCATCAGCATCTTTAAGCGGAAAATCGCAAAAATCCCAGTAGCCCCCTGTCTTATGTGCAACCCACCGCATAATGCAGCCTTCCAAAGGATCCACACGCCTGTTGGGTGGTGTCTGGTATAGCTCAGGTCCGGTATAATCGGCACCGATGCCACGGACATCTACACCAAGTGCATCCAACAGTTCTTCGCCTTTTTTCACTCCAAGTGCATTCCGTAATCTCTCATCAATACCGGGATTGGCATCATAACCGATGGGAACACGGTCGGTTTTTTCAAAATGAAACGTCTTTTTTACCCTTTGCCTGGAGGTCATCGTTTCCGGCGCTTTTTGAATGATACTCATCGTGATCCGCTCCTCTTTATCTCTCTGCTACTAATTTAACATGTGCCTTTACCGATGTCAATAAAGAAATTCCATCCAAATATCATTTTTCGGCTTTATTTAAGTTTTAGAACTCTACCGCACATGTCAACTGAATATATTTGACATTTTCGGCACAATGATATATAATATATGTGTTTCGTTTTTTGATGTCCAATAGACAGGAGGTTGTGTCGTGGCTGAACGAGAATCGATTAAAACCATAACACAGAACCGTCAGGCGCGCCACGATTATTTTGTGGAAGAAAGCTATGAGGCCGGAATTGAGCTATTTGGTACGGAAGTTAAATCGCTCCGTCAAGGCACTGTAAACCTGAAAGACAGCTGGTGTGATTTTGTCAACGGTGAGTTGTTTATTAAAGGTATGCATGTCAGCCCTTATGAAAAGGGAAACATCTTCAACCGCGATCCGGTTCGTCCCCGCCGTCTGCTCATGCACAAACGTGAGATCCTCAAGCTTTTTGGGCAGGTTAAGCAGCAAGGCTATACCTTAATTCCTCTTTCCCTCTACTTCAAAGGCTCCCGTGTCAAGGTACAGGTTGGTCTTTGCAAGGGTAAAAAGTTGTATGATAAACGCGAAGATATGGCCAAGCGCGATGCCATGCGCGATGCGCGCCGCGAACTGAAAGAAAGGATGAAAGCCTGATGTTTCATCAGAAGCTCAATATAGATATCGACTATAAAAAACTCGGACTGGAGAAGACCGGCAATTATCAGCCCACATTGGAATGTTATATTCCCTATTGTGCACGCACACCGGCAGCTAAACGTCCTACAGTAGTTATCCTCCCCGGTGGTGGTTATGCCGGCACCAGCAACCGCGAGGCAGAACCCATTGCTCTTGGATTTCTTGAACAGGGATTCAACTGTTTTGTTGTCTGGTACAGCACCACTTCTTCCGAAGAAAATGTTGCCCACTTCCCCACCTCGCTCTTCGAAACTGCCACAGCCATTGCCATGGTTCGTGCCAACGCCGATGAGTGGCTGGTGGATACCGATAAGATCTTTGTCTGCGGGTTCTCCGCCGGCGGACATCTTACAGGAAGCATCGGCACACTTTGGAACCATGATTTTGTCAAGGATGCTCTTGGTTTCCACAATGGAGAGCATAAACCCAACGGCATTATTCTCTCATATGCGGTTCTTCTCTCC
>JAFSHJ010000018.1 GCA_017440425.1 Oscillospiraceae bacterium
GCTGTCATCCATCCGCTCACCTGCTATCAACTCTTCAATGGTAACGCCAAATTGCTCCGAAAGAAGCTGCAGCATTTCAATATCCGGCATATAGTTTCCGTTTTCCCAGCGTGACACCGTCTTGTTGGTGACACCGATTCTTCTGCCCAGCTCTTCCTGCGTGATGCCTTTTTCTTTTCGAAGCTGTGCAATAAATTTTCCAACCTTTATCTGATCCATATCCTCACTCCTTACAACAACTATTATAGCACAACACCGCTGAAAAAGCTTTACCACAAACAGCGAATTTGCTTTTCTCCGGAAATTTTTTTTAAATTTGCTCTTGACATTTTTTCTGCGTTGTGTTATTTTATATTTGCAGCAGTTAGCATATGCTAACTGCAATAAACTCATCTTCACAAAAGGCTTTATTATGAAAGCTTTATTTTTTCAAAGTTAAGTTAGCATATGCTAACTTTCAAAACATTGACCATTCAAGGAGACAGATTATGAGCGTTGTGATCGTGGGCGGCAACGAGTGTATGGTCCGCCAATATATTGATCTCTGCAAAAAATATAACTGCCGTGCAAAGGTGTTCTGCAAAATGCACGACGGGCTGAAAAACAAGGTAGGCAACCCCGATCTCATGGTTTTGCTCACCAACACCACCTCCCACAAGATGGTGCGCTGCGCCATAAGCGAGATCAAGGGACAGAACACCGTTGTCGCAAGGTCGCACAGCAGCTCCATATCTGCCCTCAAAAACATTCTTGAAGCTCACACCGCACAGGAGGTGACACCATGTCCGAAGAGCTGATCATCCGTCATTGTTCCCCCACACTTGCGGGACTGAAAACCGGAAACCTTTTCTCATGTCCATACGATTCCAGGGAAGCGCTTAACAAGGATCTGAGAAGGCTGAACCGCACCCTTGCATCCAAAGGTCTGCGGGTTCTCCCGCTTAAAATATCCGCAGGAAAGGCACTCATTTACATCTATCGCCCTGCCAGGCTTAAGGAGGATCTTCTGCGTGAAAATGCCGCCGATATGCTCAAAGCCCGCGGCTATTCCTGCGAATATCCCAACCGCTGCATCGTGTCGCTGATAAAACGGCTGGATTCTTTGAACGACTTTCCCCACGAGATAGGTCTGTTCCTCGGCTATCCCCCCGAAGACGTGCGCGGATTCATTGAAAACAGCGCACAGGAATCCAAGGTGGCTGGCTGCTGGAAGGTATACGGCGATGCGGAAGCCGCCAAAAAGACCTTTGAAAAATATAAAAAATGCACACGGGAATATACCCGCCGCCACATAAACGGCAACACGCTCGAACAGCTGGCGGTGGCAGTATAACGACCAAAAGCACCTCCATCTGCACAAAGTGCTTTTGCGATATGTTGCTTTTATAATGCCATCCCCAAGGGGCGGCTTCCATAAAGCAGGGTTTACCTGCCGAAAAACAAAAGGAGTACGGACAATTTGTTCGTACTCCTTTTCACACATGCCTTGCCTGCAAGGTATAGTGTGTTAAACCTTTTAGGTGTGCTGTCGGGCGGTAATGAGCCTCCCTTGTGCAAAGGGAGGTGGCTCGCGCAAGCGTGACGGAGGGATTGTAAAAATAATATTTCGTCAACAAACAATCCCTCAGTCACCTACGGTGACAGCTCCCTTTACACAAGGGAGCCTTTGGTTTGTGCGTCACGAAAGTCTGTCTGCTTTTCCTGACAAGCACTGCTTTTGTGGACACAAAAGCGAAGCCTCGTGCGAGGCGGGGCGAGTAATTACTTGGATGCTTTTTGGCGAATACCGGCAATGAAATTGCTCTCATTTCCATCAAAAAGAATATCCAGTATTTTAATTATTTTTTCTTTATAACTACTATCATTTTCAGTTTCCGAAAGTGCAGTCAAATGATATGACAAAAGCCACGCCAAAGGTTCTATTGCAGACTTTGCTACTTTGTTTTTCTCGGCATTGTCATTCAAAATTTGAACCAACGCAGTTTCTCTTGTCTTATACAGGTTTGGGAGTTTGTCAGCGTATTCTACCGCTTTCTCATAATCTCCATATCTATAATACGCATCGGAAATATTAGCCAGCGCAGCACCCCTGATTTCCGAATCATCACAGTATCTAAGAATCTGCTCATGAAGTAAAATAGATTCTTTTAAATATTCTTTCTTTTCCTTTTCACTACCGTCAAGTCGTTCAAGCGAAGTAGATAATTGAATCAACAACAATGCATTATTGGGATAGATTTTCAACGCACTTCGCATAAGTTCGACATTTTCTTTATGATTTCCAAGCGCTCTGTTTTCTTGCCATTTCTTATTGATATCGTCAAGCTTTTTGGCGGAAGCTATTTCATCCATGCCAATCAACTCGTCAACAGACACGCCAAAATAATTTGCAAGTGTCGGAAGCATCGTGATATCCGGATATCCGTCGCCTCTCTCCCATTTGCTGATGGCTTGATATGAAATGCCAATATGAGCAGCCACCTCTTCTTGGGTCAAATCTCTGTTACGGCGCAATTTTTTCAGCTTATCACCAATCATTAATCCCATATTTAACCTCCAAATTAAGTTATTCCGACGCGTCTGAATATAATATATAGTGTTTTGAACTATAAATCAATAACCGCAACATAGACTCAATTCTACTAATCGTAGTATTTTTCTATTCAAAAAAGACATGGCCATAATAAACTATGTCTTTTTCAATATAATCTGCTTTATCGCAGGTACACCAAGGATGGCATTTGTTTTATTCCTTTGGTATCCCGTGATTTGGTGCGAATAAAACAAAGGTGCACCTCCCTGCGCGGGAAGTGCACCTGTCTATTCGGTTTCGTCTGCGGACATTCCTTCGGGAATTGCCGGGTTACGGTCTCTTTCTGAAGAGATACTCATCCAGCTTCTGCTTCATGTTGTCGGGTATCTCCTTTGCCACGGGGCAGGTGACGGCATTTGCCATTCTGTCAACGAACTTTATGATGAACTCAATATCCTTCTGCATATGCTCCGTCTTCATTACCTTGACCGTATCGTAGCTGTTGTGGATGGTTGCAACGTTGCCTGCTGCTGCACGGGCAAAGGAAACCGCAGGAACACCCTTATCCGCAAATGGAGTGGAGTCGCTGGAATATACGTCCTGATATGCGCTGACCTGGAAGCCCTTTTCAAAGCCCATATAGGAGATGTAGTGCACTAATTTTTCTTCACTTGTGCAGCAGGCAATGAATTTGCCCATGATGCTGCCGATCATATCGAGATTCACAACAAAATCGATATCCTTCAGTTCCTCTTCGTGAGCAGCACAGTATGCCTTGGAGCCAAGCAGACCTCTCTCCTCGCTGCCGCACCAGATGAAGCGCAGACCGAACTTGTGGGGGTGGTTTGCAAAATACTGTGCAATGCCGATCAGGCCGATGCTGCCGGACATATTATCGTAAGCACCCTGAGAGAGGGATGTGGAATCGTAGTGAGCGGTGAGCACGATGGTCTTACCGTTTTCGCCGGGGAGATCGAGGACGACATTGTGGGAGTTGCCCTTGTATTCATCCTGTTCCAGCTGGATCTTTGCGGTTTTTGCGTTGCTGTTGACGATCTCGATGGCATCCTTTGCGTTGATGTTTACGCAGGGGACCTTTCTGCCCTTGGAGACATAGGAACGGAGCTCTCGCTGGTCAATGTCTCTGTCGGCATAGTTTGCGTTGCCGTCGTAGGAAATGCAGCCAACTGCGCCGTTATCCAGCATATCGTGGTACATCCAATATCTCAGATAGCCGTCAAACAGAACTATCTTGCCTTTACACTGTGCAAGAGACTGTCTGTCAAGATCGGTGAGATAATAGATGGGAGCTTCCACCTCGCCGCTGCCTGCGCAGAGGTAGCCTTTGCATGGTATCTCTTTGCCGTCAACGGTGAGCACAGCCTTTTTGATGTCGGCTTTGTCCACCTCAAAGGGCTCAAGCTCTGCGGTGAGACCCATATCTGCACAAACACTCTGAATATATTTTGCA
>JAFSHJ010000210.1 GCA_017440425.1 Oscillospiraceae bacterium
TGCAACAAGCACATCAAATTCCCTGCCTTTTTCGATTTTGCCCGTCAGCACGGTTATGACCGCATTGCCACCGGACATTATGCCAACGTTGTTTGTGACAATGGTGTTCACCGCATTAAAAAAGCGGCTTGCGTTGAAAAAGACCAGAGCTATATGTTATACAACCTCACCGAAGAACTGCTCTCTCACATCGAGCTGCCTCTCGGCGGTTTTTCCAAGGATGTGATACGTGCATGTGCGGCAGAAGCCGGACTTTCCGTCAGCTCCAAGCCGGACAGTCAGGATATCTGCTTCATCCCCGACAAAGACACCCCCGCATATCTTACCACTCAAATGGCACAGATGGGTGTTTCTCTTTCCGCAGGAAACTTCATTGACCAAAATGGAAAAGTTCTCGGTCCCCACAAGGGAATTTGGAACTACACCCTCGGTCAGCACAAACGTCTGGGCATTGCTCTTGGCAGTTCACGCTACGTCAGCGCCATTGACCCGACCGAAAACACCGTTACACTGGTTGAGGATGAGCAGCTCATCTTTTCGCAGTCTGCTTTTGCAAAGGATGTAAACCTGATACATCCATTGGAATATAACGGCAGTTTCCGCGCAGCGGTCAAACCCAGATACGGCAAGCGCGAAGCGGCTGCCACAATTTATCCCCCCGAAAACGGTGACGGACTTTTCCGCATTGAATTTGATCAGCCGCAAAGGGCTCTCACTCCGGGACAATCCCTCGTCTTTTACAAAGGCGACGAGCTCATCGGCGGCGGAATTTGTTTCTTAAAGTAATTGCATACAAAATATTTTTTTCAATTAAAGCTGTTATCAGCTTGAGGAGGACTTATGATATTCGACCGTTTGGAAAACAAAGATTGCTACGTCAACGCTCATCCTCTGCTTGCAAAGGCTTTTGCATTCCTTGAGGAATACAACAAAAATCCCCTTGCTGCAGGCAACTACGAAATTGTCGGCACCGACCTCTTCGCAAAGGTTCTTCACTACGAGACCAAGCCCGAAGGTAAATATGAGACCCACAGGAAATATATTGACATTCAGTATATGGTCGAGGGCTCCGAGCGCGTTTACTACCGCGACACCAAGGACGATATGATTCCCCGCGATGAATACAACGAAGTTAAAGACGTTATATTCTATCAGGACAGCAAGGAAGATTTTGAGTTTGTGCTTACTCCCGGAAGATTTGCCATCTTCTTCCCCGAAGACGTTCACAAGCCTTCCATCTCCGTTAACCAGCCCGAAGCTGTTAAAAAGATAGTGCTCAAGGTTTTGATTTGATTCTGCTGACACAACAAAAACCAAAACGCAGGTGCTTTTGCACCTGCGTTTTTTCTGTACTCCCGCCCTCTGCGCCGTAATTTACGGCGCCTCTCCCTCGGAGAGCTCCCGCTTTGCGGGAGAGAGGGCGGGAGCGCAGAAAAAACCCGGCAGGATTAATGGTGTACCATAAAGGACAGTTTTGCAAAAATACGGTATATCTCGAAAGAGGTATGCCGTATTCTTGCATTTGTGTCCACAAATGCAGTGCTTGTCAGGAAAAATGACAAGGTATAGATGAACATAAAAAGGCTCTTTTGTGTAAATGAAGCCTTTTGGTAGCCTGTCCGTTTTCACAAAAAGCAAACCATGTGTAGTCATGTATCCTATGCTTGCTAAAGTACAGCCATTCTTAATCAACTTCCGTTTGGTTTTATCAATACTGCCTCCATTGAAATCAACTGTTCTTTGTGGTATGCTATATACAACGAAAGCAGCTTTCAAATATTTCAAGGGAGGAATTTTATGGGTGTTGAAATAATAGGAAAACAGATCGCATCTATGCGCAAGGAAAAAGGAATCAAACAAGAAGAAATCGCAAATTACGTTGGTGTAAGTGCACAGGCAGTCTCCAAGTGGGAAAACGGCGGTATTCCGGATACTGAACTTTTGCCTAAAATTGCTGACTTCTTTGGCGTTTCGATAGACTCCTTGTTTGGGCGAAATATTACAGATTACAGTGATCTTAGATCTGCATTGATTAAAAAGATATGTGACACTCCACATGATGAACGTTTCAAGCTTGTTTTCAATTATTGTTGGGATATGGAAAGAGCACTTATGCCCCACGGAGACGGCATAGAAAAATGCAGTATTGAAGATTATGAAAAAGGAATTGGCACGGATGAACAGCATTATTCTTCAGTAATGCAAAACGACGGATTTACCAGAATGGGCATTGCCAACCGTTCGCAATATTTTTTGATAGTTCCCGACCCCCAAAGCACGGATGATGCATACTTTCATGGAATTGATTATCCTGCTTTTTTCAAAGATATTTCGGATGTAGATTTTTGGAATGCTTGTGTTTATCTAAATAAGCGTGATTACCAAAAGGCATTTACAACTGCGTTGTTTATCAACAAATTAGGGATCGATGCTGAAAAGACGGGAGAGATATTAAGCAAACTAAAAAAATACAAAATGGTATACTCAGCACAAATTGAAATGGACGATGAGATACAAACAGTATATCATTTTATCCCCACTCCTTCGTTTATCGCTTTACTGATTTTTTCACGAGAGATTATTGAAAAACCTGAAATATTTTCATACTATAACGGCGACAGAGATACACCATATATTAAATAATTGTGTGCGGTAGATTAGTTGTTTTTAATCAAGTCAATAGTTGCAAAGAAAAGAGGACAGAGAGTGTAAAAACATTCTCTGTCCTCTTCCTGTCGATAGGCACTATGGTCTGTTTGAAATTAAAAAACTGTTCTTAAGAGTAGGGTACAGCTCCTTCTCCTGCCGTGTTTTGGTGTGTTTTAAGTTTTTAGAGCACCCATTCAAGAGCGCCTGTTTTTTGAATATCTCTGGGGGATGCATCGGGATATCCCACTGCTGCCATTCCCCAGACATCGTGGTCGTCGGGCAGATTGAGCTCTTTGAGCACAGCACGGACAGCGGGTCTGTCGCAGATGCCGTTGAGCTGGTTTATCCAAACCGAGCCGAGACCCATTGAATGAGCCGCAAGGAACACGTTCTGCAAAGCGCAGGCACAGTTTTCGATGGGCATTCTTGCGGTCTTGCTGTCAGATGCAATTATCAGAGCGTCGGGGAAATAGAAGTTGTAGCCTTCTCTGCCAAGCTCTTCGCCAATGACAGCCCTCAGTTTTTCCAGCATCTCTTTGTTCTGCACAACGGTGATGCGTCTTGTCTGCAGATTCATTGCCGTGGGAGCGCTGCGTGCGGCCTCGGCAAGAATGGTGAGCTGCTCTTTTGTGATCTCCTTTTTCTCAAACCTGCGAATACTTCTTCTTGTTTCAATACAAGTCAAAACGTCCATATTCCTTTTCCCCTTTTGGTCGACATTTACTTTTTGGAGATCGCTTTGTTGAATGCCTTGTTCACCGCTGCATCAAAGCTTGTGCTGTCCTCTTCGCTGCAGTCTCTTTCGCCGTAACGCACCTTGTCGTATACGGGTGCTACGGTTTCAAACTGCAATGCCAGCTCTTCGTCTTCAATTCTGTCGGGAAGCTCCTGAGCTGTGTCTGCCACGGATGCGGGTATCTCTTTGTAGCGAAGCACTTCAAGCAAAAGACTGTAGCCGTTTCGGATACGCTCTCTGCCGCCGGACTTATCAAATTTATGTCTGGCATTTTTAAGTCTCTTGCGTTCTTCGCGCTTGGTGAGGACCACCTGTTTTTCTTCCTCTTTGCTGTCATCCAGCTGCTCTTCGCTGTCCCTGTAATATTCGTTGTTGTCAGATGCTGCTGTGCCGAAAGACATTCTGCTGAACAACCTGACAATTGACTTCCAGAAGTTTTTAAATAACAAGTAAAGCTTTTTCATAACGCTGGGAGCAAACTTCCACAGAATTATGAGCAAGATCATTGCAGTAATGATGATAGCAACCAGCTCGGCACCGCCACGACTGTTGTCTCTGATCTCACCGAGCTGATCAAACACCGGTTTTTTCTCTTCCACTTCACTGCGTGAACCGTTGTGGAACAAGCCTGTGAGCCAGGTAAAGAAGAGGAAGAACAGCTTGATAAAGAAATATCCTCCGCGCAGAAGTGCCGTCACCAAATATTCTGCGCCCTTCATTATGGGCTCGCTGAATATATATCCTATCAGCAAAACAGCCACCATAATAATGACCAGCTTCAGGTTTTTGGTGCGCACTCCCTCCGGCAGCGCATTTTTGCGGCGGGATGATGTGAGTTCTTCAATGTTGCTCTGGTTGAGCAGCACCGCAATACATCCGAATGCGATAACCAGACATATTACCATGGGCTTTGTGTTCATATCGAATCCCGTGGCATCGTTTGTGATGGTGAAGTTCATCATACTGTTGAGGATGAGTGAACCTATATATATTACCGCAACGGCAACAACGTGACCAATGGAAAAGTTCTCGTGGTAATCAAGACGGGAAGCCGTAGCACAGTTGAGGAAGCTCCATGTGACGAAACCGAATGCCACCAATGTTGCAAAGTGCAAACCATGCACCAGCCATACTCCCAGTGCAACAAGCAGCTCGCCCGTGATATAGATAACGACACGCCAAAGCTTTGCCTTGCTTGTTTTGCCTGCAGCATCAAGCCTTTTGGTTAGTCTGATAAGAGTAACACCATACGTCGCTGTAACTGCAACTGTGGCTATATATCCCCAGATCCAAACATTTTCTGCCCATTTGAAAAACAGAGTCTCGGATACGACCAAAAACGGCACAACGAGCGAACATCTTATAACGATACTCATCACAAAGCAGATGGTATCCATAATTTCTTCTCTGCTGACGTTCTTCATTAGCTTTTTCATTTTTTGCCGCCTCCCCTCTGAATGGGAAGATATACCTCGATGTCGCTTGGAATATCCTCGTTGGGGACACTCACCATATAAATGGTAACAGCAACATCTTCAGCAGCTTTTCTTCTTGCAAAATCGTAGATAAAATCATCCAGATAGCTTGTGACGATGGCTATATCGGTGCTGTTCATTGCAGAACCGAATGTATCAAGATAGGTTTTGAAATCCACATCGCTCTTAAGCTCAAACTTAGCCATGCGCCTGAACTGATCCAGAACAAATCCCTGACCCCAGTTTTCGCCGCTGTCCACAAACTCTCCGTCCTCTTCAACATAGTTTGCCATAAAGCGGACGGGAATGGTGGTATCAAGGGAATTTTCCAGCAATGTGGCGGCAACGCGGATGGCGTTTTCCACCTTTACATCGTCCAGCACCTTTCCGTTTTCTTTGGGACCGGACTGCATATTCAGCACAACGTTAAGGTTTTGTCTTGTGGTGTATTCTTCGTTTTTAACCATCAGCCTTCCGGTTTTTGCGGAGGAAAGCCAATGGATGTTCTTCATCGGGTCGGTGGGGGAATATTCACGCACACCGGAAATTCTGAACGGGTCGGTCACCAGCTGGCGGCGCACCACATGGTCTCCCTGAAGATATCTGGATGAGATAAACATTCCGGAAAGATCCACAACACCCGGCAGCACCAGCAGTTTTGCGTCCACATCCAACGACATACAGCCGCAGTTGCCGCCGAAAAGATCGGAGGCAAGGACTGTTATTTTATTTACTGTATAACATCCGCGTTTTTTGCACAGCACGTTCCAGCTTCGCTTCATCTTTGTGTGGGGTTTTGCATAGAAAAAGCTGGGAACATATCTGGCATCTCTGGTAACTTCGGAATTCTCTCCCGCAAAATCCAGCCAATGGGATGTGGTTATCTCGGTTTTCACCCACGGCACGGGAAGAGATTTATAGTTTGAAAGTGCCTCGTTCAGTTCAATACGCTCGCCCTCGTATGCCTCTTCCTTGGAAAAGCTGCATTCATACTCCAGCTTCTTGAAGGCTCTTTTACGGTAGACGATGGCCTGTATTCCATAGATAACGACGGCAATCAAAATGACAGCTATTATCTCCATATTGTTTGCCCCGACGGATAGCTCCGTGCAGAGTCGCTTCCCTTTCTTAGTTTTATTTTAACTCCGCAGAAAATCAGCCTTCAATTTTTTCTGTGGGAACCGCAACGGAAGCGAGAACATCGTCAACGATCTTTCCACTTGCGTTTTCGCCGCGGATGGCAGCGCCGCCCTTTGCAATGATCCTATGGGAAAGAATTGCGGGAGCAACAGCCTTTACGTCATCGGGAGTTACAAAGTCTCTGCCGTCCAAAGCTGCGTTTGCCTGAGCACCGCGCATGAGAGCAATGGCACCGCGGGGGCTGACGCCGAGGCGTGCATTTCCGTGATCTCTTGTGGCGTGGATAATATCAACTATATAGCCCTTTATATCTTCGGAAACTGCAATTTCTTTTACAGCCTGCTGCATTTCGCAGATATCTGCGCCTGTTGCAACTGCGGAGATGCTGTCGAGAGCGGAGCCGGAGCGTCCTCTGGAGAGCATTTCAACCTCGCTGTTGCGGTCAAGATAACCCATGGAAAGCTTCATGAAGAAACGGTCCAACTGAGCCTCGGGCAGGGGGAAGGTACCCTGAGTCTCAATGGGGTTCTGGGTAGCAATTACAAAATAGGGTTTATCCAGCTTATATGTTACAGAGTCTACCGTTACGGTTGCCTCTTCCATGGATTCCAGCAGGCTGGACTGTGTTCTGGGAGTGGCACGGTTGATCTCGTCGGCGAGAAGCAGATTGGTGAAGAGGGGACCCTTTCTGAAAGAGAACTCGCTGAGCTTCTGGTTATAGAAGTTGATACCGGTAAGGTCGGAAGGGAGAAGGTCGGGGGTAAACTGCACTCTGGTGCAGGTTATATCGATGGATTTTGCAAGTGCCTTTGCAAGTGTGGTCTTACCTGTTCCGGGCATATCCTCCAGCAGAACGTGTCCGCCGCTGAGCATTGCCACAAGCACCTTGCGAAGTATCTCTCTTTTGCCTACAATAACTTTTTCCACGTTTTCAATAATAAGTTCTCCGTTTTTCTTGATGTCTGCTGCGTTCATAATATCCTCCTGAAAATTATTTATATCTGTTTTATATTTTAAACTTATTCAGTTCTCAAAGCTCCTAATATTCATTATAATACCTGTTAAGTAAAAATTCATCAACTTTTTTACACAACTTTTGCATTTTCCGTCATTTTTTCAATTTAAAATGCAAAACAAGCGCTGTCAAAAATCACCACCGACACCGCTTGTTTTTAATGCTTATTCCTTTATCGTCGGCTCAAGACTATAGAAACGCTTGCGGTTGTCATCTGCTGCAAACTCATTCATCAAAAGCTCGTCAAAATTGTCGCTGGATAGCACCTTTTTTGCCTCAGCTGCGCGTTTTATTGCAACAGCAATGCCGGTGATAACAAAAATCACGGCGGCCGCGATCATAACAACCATTACCGGCAGATAGATCGCCATAATATAAGGCTTGAGGAATCCGGTGATCACCCAGGCGCCCAGCAGCATTATTGCCGCAAAGACAAATGAGACCAAAAATGTTTTTGTGCCAATGCTTTTAATGCGCTTTGCTGCGCAGGCAGGACATACGCTGCCCTCTACCAAGCTGTATTCCGAAATATCGGAGGGAGACTTGGAATCTGCGAGGTAGAAGCTGCCCTTTTCCATCTCCGCATCGCAGCCGAGACAAATTACCGACTCTTCTTCGCTGTTAAGACAAAATGTCTTCGGTCCTCTGAGGACTTCTTTTTCAGTCATAGTTGTTCCTTCTTTGCAAAAAGATTACTCCAAAACGAAAAGTTCGGGATCATAGAGCTTCATTGCGTCTTCGTTCACAACTATCTCCACCTTTTCGGCAAGAGAATCTATGTATTCGGAAAAATCATCCTTGCACAGCATATAGGACAATGCCATGCGGTTTTCTTCAAGTATGTCTGTGTCATCCATTGCGGCAAGCTTCTGCACAACAAAGAAATATTCGTCGTCGTTTCGGAATATCTTAACTTCGCCGCGGCGCATATTCTCTATGCCCTCTGTCACTTCAACGGAATACATGGACGAGCCCTTTTCCAAAACGGTGATGTGGGAATCCATTGAGGAGGAGTGGACATGATCCAGTTCCTGTCCCGTAACTTTCACCATTTCTTCTTCCGCAATAATCACAAGTGTATCGGGATCCTCGCCTGCAAGCAGACGTTTGCGGTAATCCTGCGCTTTGAGAAGCTGCTCTTCCAGCTCTTCGTCGCTGAGGGGCTCACCTTTTTCATCTGTTTTGAGGATGGCGATCATGCGGAAAAACATATAGTCCTGGTCAAAAAACTCTGCCAGCTCTTCCTGAGAGAGAGCCTTCTCTCCGCCCTCACCGTAGAGCACCTTGAAAAGCTCCTGAGACATATATGTGATGCTGTTCTTTTTGTAAAGAGACAGCTGTGTTATTCCGTTGGACGAATAGCTTTCGGAATATTTTTTCCACTGGGAATCCACGTTTTCTTTTACCGCTTCTTCAGCGCCTGCAGAAAGCACAAGACCCTGTCTTTCAAACTCTTTGAGCACGGCAATGCTCTCGCGCAGGTTCTTCATCGTCTCCTCACAGATCCACTGATCTCCGGGCATTCCCTCGATCTCCTGAGCAAGCACAGCCTCAACTGACATTTCGCATTCGGTCATCTCCTGGGCTTTGCCAAAAGCAGAGAGCATATGCGTTGTATAATCCGCAACAGGGATCTGCTCGCCGTCTACCGTGCCTATGTAGCTGACATCCTTTCCGCAGCCGCAAAACAGCATTGCCGCAACAAGCATTAAGGAAACGACAACTGTCAATATCTTCTTTTTCATTTTAATCCTTCTCGCTCTCTTTTTTAGATTGCGTTGAGCGCCTGCTCAATATCCTCGATGATGTCGTCAATGTTTTCAATGCCGACAGAGAAACGGATCATTCCGGGAGAGATGCCTGCGGCAACAAGCTGCTCATCGGTGAGCTGGCGGTGTGTTGCGCTGGCGGGATGGAGTACCATTGTTCTTGCTGCTGCAACGTGAACAACGTTTACTGCAAGCTTGAGGGAATCCATGAACTTAACTGCGTTTTCTTTGCCGCCCTTGATGCAGAAGGAGATAACTCCGCTGCAGCCATCGGGAAGATATTTCTTTGCAAGAGCATTGAAGCGGTTGCCTTCAAGTCCGGGATAGTTTACGCTTTCAACCTTGTCGCTGGCGGCGAGATACTGTGCTACGCGTTCTGCGTTGCGGCAATGACGCTCCATGCGGACGTGGAGAGTTTCAATGCCAAGATTGAGCAGGAATGCTGTCATAGCCTGAGGATATGCACCCAGGTCACGCATGAGCTGAACGCGTGCCTTGGTGATGAATGCAGCCTTGCCGAAATCTCTCACATAGGCAACGCCGTGATAGGAAGCGTCCGGCTCGATGAGTCCGGGGAACTTGCCGTTATCCCAGTTGAAGTTGCCGCTGTCGATGATGACACCGCCAACCTGAATGGCATGTCCGTCCAGATATTTGGTGGTGGAGTGAGTGATAATATCTGCGCCGAATTCGATGGGGCGGCAGAGAACGGGAGTTGCAAAGGTGTTGTCCACAATGAGGGGAACGCCGTTTTTGTGTGCAAGGTTTGCAATTCTCTCAATATCAAGCACGTCGAGTGCGGGGTTTGCGATGGTCTCTGCCAAAACAGCCTTGGTGTTGGCATCGAAGCACTTCTGAATTTCTTCATCGGGCTTGGAGAGATCGATAAAGTTGGTGTGCACGCCGTATCTCTCAAGTGTAACGGCAAAGAGGTTGATGGTTCCGCCGTAGATGGTGGAATCGCAGACGATGTTGTCGCCCTGAGATGCAATGTTGAGCACCGCAATGAGGTTTGCCATCTGTCCGGAGCTGGTGCAGAGAGCACCTACGCCGCCCTCAAGGTCAGCCAGCTTTTCTTCAAGCATAGCGACGGTGGGGTTGGAGATGCGGGAATACATATGACCGGGAGCAGCGAGATCAAACAGCTTGCCGATATCGTCGGTGGAATCATAGGTATATGTTGTGCTCTGATAGATGGGCATGGCGAGGGGCTCGCCGTTGCCGGGCTGGTATCCTGAATGTAAGCATTTTGTTTCTGTACGCATTTTAAATCACCTCGAAATAGTATACCTTATATTATAACTCCAAATTTGCAATCTGACAATAAAAAATTGCTTAAATTCAATTTAAATTCATGCTTTTTGAGGGCTTTTGCGGCATATTGCGGCATTGGCGCATAAACATTGACATTTTGGAAAGGATAATCTTGCAAAAACTCTTATCTGCGGAGGTTAATTTTAATGAAAAACAACACCGAAAACAGCAGCAAAAACTCTGCTGCATCCCGCAAAAAGGTGCTTCGGGGCAACCTGACCGCCATCTCTCCCGATGAGGAGATATATCCAAGCTACGTCACGCTCTCGCTGACACAGAAAAACGAGGTGGTGGGCGACGGCAAGCTGCCGCTGACCAACCACATGAACGTGGCAGAGGCAAGAGAATTTTCCAAAGAAAACCAGAAATAATGCAAAACCGCCGCAGGCCGATGATTGGTCTGCGGCGGCGTGTTTTTTAAGTTTTATCCATTCACTGCTTCATACATAGTGTCTCTTGACACGTGGACGGAAAGATTAAATCCATAGCTAGTCTGATATTTGTCGCGGGTAAAAAATAAAAGTCGCACCGCATTGCCCTCTTCGTCCTGCCAACTAAGACCGTTGCCTTCTTTGATGGGTTCAAATTCCGCTGCAGCATCAAACTCCGGCTTAGGTTTAAGTTTATCTCCGTCTAAAACCAGGGTGGTCGACGTCATAGGCTTATATTCCAGCGCCATATTATACAGCGTGTTGCACACCTCTTCATAGCCGGCTTTATCCATGGTTTCATCAAGCGTAACTATATAATTCACAGTCGTGAGCATGTCGTCTTCAAAATTATAGGCTATCACCACATCGTCTGAAATGCCTTCAATGGCTTTTCCCGTGAATGCGTATCCCTCCGGGTTTTGCTTTTCAGAGACTTCGAGGTCCTTGTTGGCTTCCATTACCTCCTCAGGAGATGCCAAAAACTCAACTTTCTGCGGAGAAAAGATGCCTTCTTCGATCTTTATCACACGTTCAAAAATGTTTGTTGGTTCCTCCTCTTTAACGCTGCAGCCGCTAAAAGCAAACACAAAGCTAAAAACCAACGCTAAAATTATAAATATACGAACTTTACGCATGGGATTCCCCCCTTTTTTTAATATATGATATGCTTTTTTTGTTATTATTCAATATCTCCCGCAATCTTCAGAAGAAGATCAAAAACAGGAAAGTATTCTTGAAACTCCTCGTAGATGTAGTAGTCCCAAAGCACCTGTGCGTTGGAATATGTATAATCAAACCATTCCCGTCCGTTACTGCCTTCATTTGAAGTATAGCCTTTAACACCATACATTCTAATGTGATCGTTTCTGACAGTTTTTATAATCTTTTTGGAGACGTCTGCCATCAGATCCTCTTTGAGCTCTGATGGATCACCGTAGAGAAATTCTAAAAAACAGTAGTGCACAGTGGGTATACCGTGTGCAATAAGCTTTTCATAGGATGCATGGGCTTTTTCAATACATTCCTGATAAGTTGTGCCCCTGCTTAAAACCTTTTCAAAAAGAGCATCTATTTCGTTCCTTACACTTTCGTCGAGCTCAACGGGATAGACTGAATTATTTTCATCTGTGCCCTTGTTTTTATCAGTAGCGCTGCACCCGCTGAGGATGAGGCCAAAAATCAGTACTAAAATTACAACTGTTCTGATTTTGTTCATAACTATTCCTCATTTGTATAGTTTTTCTCAAACACACATTTAAATTTGCAGATTTATTTTTTTAATTGAACATCGGCATCTCCCTCTTTCTCATAATCTGCATTTTTATCATACCACATTTATGCAGTATTGTCAATAATTTTATCCAACAACCAGCCAAACAACTGTGTAAAAAGCGCATAAAACTGCTTGTATACAATAAAAACCCGTGTACGCAGACGCACACGGGTTGCTGTTATTTATGCATAAACTCATCAAATATTTACTTTGATGCTGCCGCCTAATCATACAGTCTGCTGCAACACCTTGATTTATTCGTGCTCTTCAAATAAACTACCTTTTGTCACGCTGACAGAAAGATGAACTCCATAGCTATTCTGATATTTGTCGGGGGTGAAGAATAAAATTTGCACCATATTGCCGTCTTTGTCATGCCAATCAAGACCGTCGCCCTCTTTAATGGGCTCAAATGCCGTTGCATCAAACTCCGGCTCATAGTCCACCCCATCTACATATATGATGGACGGCATAGTCATATATTCCACCGCCATATCATACAGCGTGTTGCGCACCTCTTCAAAGCCGTCTTCATCCATGGTTTCATCAAAATTAACTATATATTCCATATACACGAGCATATCATCTGCAAAGTTGTATATTTCCATCACTTCGTTCGAAAAGCCTTTGATTTCCACCGTGTTGATTATTCTTCCGTCTGGTGCTTCATATTCTGCGGCATCCAGCTTGTTGGCTTTGATCACGTCAGCAGAGGGTGTCAAAAAATCAGCTTTTTGCGGAGAAAAGATGCCTTCTTCGATCTTTACTAAAGATTCAAAAACATTTGTTGTTTCCTCCTCCACGCTGCAGCCGCCAAAAGCAAACACGAAGCTAAAAACCAATGCTAAAATTATAAATATACGAACTTTACGCATGGGATTCCCCCCTTTTTTGATGTATGGTATATGTTTTTTGTTATTATTTAATATCCCCCGTCATCCTCAGAAGAAGATCAGAAAGAGGAAAGTAGTATTGAAAATCCTCGTAGACATAGAAGTCATAAAACACCTTTGCGTTGGAGTATGTACAATCAAACCACTCCCGTCCGGTGTAATCTTCTCCCGGACTAGTAACGCCTTTAATACTCCACATGCCCAAGGTCCCTTTTCTGACATTTCCGACATGAAAAATCTTATCGGAGATTCTTGCCATCAACTCCTCTTTAAGCTTTGACGGATTACCGTAGAGAAATTCTTCAAAACAGTAGTGTACAGTGGGTGCGCCGTATGAAATAAGCTTTTCATAGGATACAGGGGCTTTTTCAATACATTCCTGATAAGTTGTGCCCCTGCTTAAAACCCTTTCAAAAAGAGCATCTATTTCGTTTCTTACACTTTCGTCGAGCTCAACGGGATAGGGTGCAATATTTTCATCTGTGCCCTTGTTTTTATCAGTAGCGCTGCACCCGCTGAGGATGAAGCCAAAAATCAATGTCAAAATCACAACTGTTCTGATTTTGTTCATTACTATGCTCTTTCCCCGAAAACAAAATATTCCACATCTTGCTGATATGACCTACCATTCACCGAGTAACTTAATGCTATATAAACGCTACCTCCATGGTTCCAATAGTCCGGACAATATATAACTCTATCAAGAGGCATTATATTACTTCCGTCAATATATACTCGGTTCTCCACAGGGTTCCTTTCCTCTATCTCGCTTGTTATATCATAATAATCGCTTACAAACGCATCATCCATATCGCCTGTTACACACTCCGGATATTCATACAGTTCTCCAGCCGACATAAACACCACATTCATATCAGTTACGCTTGCAGATGCAACATCAGAACTCCAATAAGCTTCCACCCCACTGTGTCTGTAAAAAGCAGCTATGTTTACCATTCCAGAATAAACCGCAAAGGTGGCAGTAGCAGTAACTGTGACATCAACAAACTCTATCGAATTAGTTCCTGCATATCTTGTTTGTGTAGATGCATATTTAAAACTGTTTACCAATTCACCTGACGGCAAGCACTTGTAGGGTATAATTGTAGTTACTTCTATAATCTCACCGTCAACATTCACCGCTTGCAAAGCCTTAGCTGCATTGCTTGATGCTGCCGTTCCTAAAGTATTTGGCGAAATATTTTTTTCAATCAGGGACACTACTTCAAAATTTTTATCTTCAACATTTGTTGTACTGTCCAAACTAATTGCCTGAGATATAATTGCGTTTTTCTTTGATGCATCAATGGTTTCATCAGCGTTGCTTTCTGCTGCAACTGTTGTTGTGGGCATTAACAATATCATACTAATCACTAACACAATGCTAAGCAATTTTTTCATAGTGCTCCTCCTTTTATCATCTTATCATCATCTGCTTTTTAAATTTCTTCTTCAACGCTTGCTTTAAACATTCATGATTTCCCTTCTTAAGCAAACATTGGAATCACATCCTTTCCGGTAATTTTATTTTTATCATACCACATTTATGCAGCATTGTCAATAGTTTTATCCAATAACCAGACAAATAACTGTGCAAAAAGCGCATAAAACTGCTTGTATACAATAAAAACCCGTGTACGCAGACGCACACGGGTTGCTGTTATTTATGCATAAACTCATCAAATATTTACTTTGATGCTGCCGCCGTGTGCTCATTTATTGGCGGCTTCGTAATCATCGATGCATTGGTAAATAATCCTGCGTATTTCATACTTATCTCCCGCAGCAAACTCAATAATTGTAGATTCTCCGGGATATTTTATACTGATCGGTCCTCCCGGCATGGCTACACAAAAAATAACGTTATCAGCTTCATCATAGGCTGTTATATATTCAGCACCACCGGTTGAGATATTTTCATGTTTTGTTATAACCTCAATATCAAGCGAGAGAAATATCTTCCAAATAGCATCGGCATATTCTGCGGACAACGGAATTGACATTGGATTTCCTCCACCGGTAAATGACACATCAATGTAAGCAATTTTATCGGAGTGGATAAGTCTGTTAAAGCTGTCTAAATCCTCTTGTGTGCCCCAAACCCTATTATCGCCCCACATAAAACTCATGGGATAACCGCCATCCTCCCAAAGAGTGCCGTCACGGGTAATGTACGGTTTATCCTCTGCTTTTTCAGCGGCTTCGTATTCGGAGATGCATTGGTAAATAATATTCCTTATTTTCTGCACCTCTTCTTTGCTTGCGTATGCATTGAACCAATAACTAACGTCTTCTCCGCTGTAATTCACAACAATTATTTTCAACGGTATGCTTACACAAAAAAGGACATTATCGGATTCGTCATAGGCTGTTATATATTCAGCACCCCCTGTTGAAACCTCTGCATCATCATCGCTGGTGATAACCGATATTTCAAGAGAGCAAAAAATCCTCCAAATTTCATTGGCATATTCTGCAGGAAGAGGAATTTTTGTGTAATTTCCTGTTGTTCCCACATCAATGTAAGCAATTTTATCGGAGTGGATAAGCCGGTTAAAGCTATCTAAATCCTCCTGTGTGCCCCAAACAATCTCTTCCGACCACTTAACGCTTTGAGGATAACCCGCTCCATCCCAAATCGTGCCGTCACGGGTAATGTAGGGTTCAACCGTTTCAGATTGCTCCGAACTTGATTCTTCGCTTTCCGACGTATTCTCGGATTCACCTACCGAGCTTTCCTCCGATTCTTCCCGTGAGCTTTCTTCTTCCGAGCTTTCTTCGGATTGCTCCGTTTCCGAACTCTTACCA
>JAFSHJ010000211.1 GCA_017440425.1 Oscillospiraceae bacterium
ATGTATTTGTGAGTGTCAATAACCACCGAACAGAGAGGTTTTAAAATGAAAAACAAATCCGCTTTTTTTGATTATAAATGGGTGATAGTCTTCATAAGTGCGCTTATGGTTTTCACCGTGCTGGGCTTTTGCTCATCCGCCAACGGCATCTACATCGCCCCCATAACAAGCGCTTTGGACATCAGCCGCGGCTCTTACGCCGTTACCACCAGCGTTAGATACGTAACAACCTCCGTGATAAACATCTTCTTCGGCACACTCATCTACCGCTTCGGTGCAAAAAAACTGATAATGTCAGGATTTATTCTGCTCATCATCTCCAGCATTATATATTCCGTGGCAACCACCGTACCGATATTCTGTGTAGGCAGCTTTTTTCTCGGTGCCGGTCTCTCCTTTACAACAACCACCATGGTCGGTTCCGTGATCAATAAATGGTGCGCACAAAACAAAGGTACAATAATGGGTGTGGTGCTTGCCACCAACGGATTGGGCGCCACCCTTGCAAGAATTATACTCACCCCGATAATCAACGCAGGCAACCCCTTCGACTACCGCAATGCTTACAGACTTGTTGCCGTCATTCTTGCGGGAGTTGCGCTGGTGATGCTTATTTTCTTCAGAAACACTCCCAAAGGCGAAGAGGAACACAGATACGAAGTTAAAAAAGGAAAACACCATGCTTCTCACGATGTTCACCTCTTCCGCATGCCGTATTTTTACGTTGCGCTGGTGTGCATTTTCGTTACCGGTCTTGTGCTGCAAAGCGTCAGCGGCATTGCAGACCCCCATTTCCGTGACAACAACGTTGCCATTGCAACAATAACCACCGTAATGAGTGTGCATTCCATTGTGCTTTCACTCTCCAAGTTCACCACCGGCTTCATCTATGACAAGGCGGGCATCAGAGCGGCTTCGCTGATCTGCTATCTTGCCGCAGTTTTCGCAATGGTGTCGCTGGTGGTCGTTGGCAACGACAACCTCGGAATATTTTTCGGTTTCGTCTATGCTGTGCTATCTTCCGTTGCTCTTCCGCTGGAGACGATAATGCTCCCCATTTTTGCACGAGAGCTGTTTGGCGATGAGATATTCAACAAATCTCTCGGAATATTTGCTGCGGTGAACACGGCAGGATATGCCGTGGGCGGACCAATTGCAAATCTCGTTTTCGACATCACCGGCAGCTACGATCTTTGGATATTCATAAGCATTGCTTTGATCGCAGCAGTTTGTGTCACCATGAACTTTGTCATCACTGCCGCAAA
Organism: Oscillospiraceae bacterium; assembly: GCA_017440425.1. GTDB lineage: Bacteria > Bacillota > Clostridia > Oscillospirales > Ruminococcaceae > SIG526. The sequence goes on from JAFSHJ010000211.1 coordinate 1,266, forward strand.
GCGCACCCTTGCCCATCTGCACGATGACGAAGCGGTCACAGCAAACTGATTTAAAGCTTTTAAAGAGGGACTTTGTCCCTCTTTATTTTTTGCAACAAATCTCCATATCTTCCCACCCCTTTATATTGACATTGTTTTTCAAAACAACTACAATATAACTATCAAGTTTTATTTTCGGAGGAGACCCTTACAAATGAACGACTACACATATCATCCCATGCATATGCATCTGCACGCGGGACATCAGCCCGGTGCAAGCGTGGAATCACACATGCATAATGCTGCGGCTCTCGGTATGCACTATATCCGCATCACAAGCCACGATATCCGCATGGGTCCCCACCCTCTGCCCTGCAAAAGCTTCGATTTTAAAAAAGGCAGCTTGGTTTATGAGGACTATCCCGGAAGCTGGTGCGGTTGGTCGGAGCAATTCGGATCTCCCGAGGTATGTTTTGACGGCAGCGGAATGATACTCTCTGCCTGCTCGCAAACAGATGAGCATCGTCTTGACGGTTATGGCTTTAAAACCTCCGCAAAACGCCACACCGTCTCCCTTTTATCCGATATAACCCTCACCCTCGGGCTCTCTTGCGAGACTTTCGGTGATGCCCGTGTTATAATTGACGTTACCCTCTCTCAGCGTGCCCCCGACCATCTTCACGCTCATCTTCGCTATGTTTTTGGCAAAACACAACCTTCGGATCAGCCTCACACCGCAGAGCTCCCGCTTTCCCTCTCTCCCGACGGCATCTATCGACTTGAGTTGACGAAAGACGTTCAGCGGGACGGCATCTCCGCCGTTGTGGGCGGCGCAGACAATGCATTCGACAGCATTGCGGTGCTGCTGGAAACCGAAAACGGCGGCCGTGCATCCTGCAGGCTGACACGGTTTGAAATTGACACAAAATACAGTTATGAGACTGTGGTTGCAAAGCAGCGAAAGCTTGCCGAAGAAATTGGCAGCCGCTATAACATCAAGCCATTCGTCACCAACGAGATAAGTGCGGCGGGACAGCACAAAAACTGCTATTCCACCAAAGTGCCTGTCATTGACTATGCCGCTCATGGCTACTCCGTAACCCAGGAGCAGGCTATCGAACACGTTAAACGCTATGGCGGCATATTTTCATACAATCACCCCTTTGAAAAATACAAGCGCTCGGGCATCACCCCCCAGGAGCACCCCGAAATTATCCGCAGAGATGCAGAAGAATTCATTAAAACAAAGGTCTACGGTGCAACACTTATGGAGGTTGGCTTTGCTGCGGGACGGGACAGCTTCACCCTTGAAGAACACCTGCAGCTGTGGGATCTCATCAGCCTTGGCGGTGTGTTTATTACAGGCTACGGCGACAGCGACAGCCATTTCAGCACCCGAAACTGGTTTGACGGCAACAACTTTGCCGCATGGGTGGCTGCCCCTGCAGATATCCCCTTTCCCGTTGGTGAAGAGCATTTTACAGACTCCATGAAGGCAGGCAGGCTTTATACGGGTGACCCCGTGTTTTTGAAAGGCGCTGTGAAGCTTTGCTGCGGCGGCAAACCCATGGGAGCAATTATCACCGCCGAAAAAGCGAAAACCTTCACCGTGAGCTTTGCCGCTGACTCCGTTGAAAAAGACAGCACAATACGCATTGTTGTGAACGGCGAAGAGGCACACAGATTTTATGCGGAGGAGCACTCCGACAAAGACGGCAACGTGCGGTTTGAGTTTGAAGCATCTAACCCGTTGGCGGTAAACTTTGCCCGTGCGGAGATGTATAACAGCGATGGCAGATGCATTCTGCTCACCAACCCCATATATTTTGTCCGCACCGATAAATTCTCCGGTGAAATTCCCGAAGAGCGTATCTATCCCACCGAAAAGGAGGCAGAAGAATGAAACGATATATTACCCGACACGGGCAGGTATCCGCTTCCCGTCAATCCCCCTTTGGTCATCTTCTCCCCGTGGGAGATAACCCTCTCTCCGACCTTGGCTGCCGTCAGGCAAGAATGCTGGGAATCCGTATGCATGAGATAGGATTTAAAGGCATAATAGTCTCTTCGCCCTATGTGCGAACCATGCAGACCGCCGACATCATTGCAGAGGAGACCGGCTGTCTCATTCTGCCCTTTGCACCGTTTCGTGAGATAGTTTTCACCCCTAACCCCGACTTTGTCGGTTCCTCCCTTGAGGATATCCGCCGAAACTTTCCCCACATTCATCCCGATGCGGAGCTTCCGACAAAGTGGTGGAACAGCGAAGGTGACACCCAAAGAGTGGAAGTTTTTGATGATGTATACCGCAGAGTTTTGGAAGGGATCAAATATCTGGAGGAAAAATATCCCGATACCGAGCTGCTTTTAGTGGGACACGGCGCAAGCGTTGCGGCAATGTTCCAGCTCCTGAAGGTCCCCAGACCCCGAAACTATGTGGTTCCCTTCTCCTTTAACTGCTCACTTTCCATGGTGGACACCGCTGACCCGACCGTTGAACCTTTTGGCTACAGCACCGACCACATTCCATATCAACAAACCACCAGCAACTTTTTGTCCCGTGAAGAGTTTGACCGTGAATATTTTGCCAAGGAATGGCCTCACGACATCGTTATGCCGGAGGGAGCAGCCGCTCTTAAAGGCAGCAAACTGCTCCACATCGGTGACACCCACTCCGCCTACTATCCCTACTACCGCAAGCTTATCGAAGTGACAAAACCCGATATCATTATCCACACGGGAGATTTTGCCGACGAGACAAAGGTGGGCAGAATTCCCGAAGACAGATACGAATATACGGTAAAGCTGAAGTGTATTGCGGAGATGCTCAACAACTCCGGCGCAAGGCTGATCGTCGTTCCCGGCAACAACGATCTCCCCGATGAACTGCAAAGTCTCATGCCTGCCGCCGAGATATATCCGACCAACACACTTCTGAACATTGGCGGTGTGGAGATAAGGATCGGACACCAATCCTATATGGTGGATTCCGATAAAGATTGGGCATTTTACGGTCACGGTCTCACAGGAGACGTGTGGGATTACAGCAAAAATGCCTTTGGCAAACCCTGCCGCTTCAATGCCTTCAAATGCAGCACCCTCTGCTCTCTCAGCGAGGGAAAATTCTACTGCTTCACACCCGAAACACTCTCTGCCGATTGACACCGAATCAACTGCTGTGATATACTTTTTATGTTAAAAATACTGCTTTATTCAAAGGAGTTACAGATATGAATTTCACATTTTATACCCAGTTCACCGACGCACTTTTTCAGTTTGGTCACAGCGGTGCCGCAGAATATGCCAAAAAGCTTGGATATTCCAGCGTTGAGCTCTTCTCACCGGGCGGTCCCGGCTATCCCGATATTCTGCCTGACCACGCCACAGCTCACACCCTCCACGAAACGCTGAAAAAGCAGGAGGTCCCCGTTGCCTGCTACACAGTTCCCACCGATTTGTGGCACAATCCCAACGCAGAAAAACTGCTCATGTATAAGGCAGAGCTGGCATCCGAGCTGGAGTGCCCCTATCTGCACCACACTTTGTTTATGTCCTATAACCTCAAAGAGGGCGACCCCTCTTACGAAGAGGCCCGCGACAGAATTCTTGAATCTGCCGCCAAGGTAGCCGACCACGCAAAAAAACACGGAGTCACCTGCATCTACGAGAATCAGGGCGGCTATTTCAACTCCGTTGAAGGATTCAGAGGATTTTTCGAGCCCCTTAAAGCACGCTGCAGCAATGTTGGCATCTGCGCCGACGTTGGCAACATTCTCTTTGTCGGCGAAGAACCGCAGGATTTCCTCAAAGAGTTTGCCGCAGACGTCAAGCACGTTCACATCAAAGACTACCGCCGTGTGGTATCCGAGACAGCTCCCTCCCCCTTCTGGCATCCCGGAAAGAACAACGAATGGATGCAGGACTGCATGGTGGGCGACGGCGTCATCGATTTTGCCGCCTGCATAAAGCTGCTCAAGGAAGCAGGCTACAACGGCGGATACGGTCTTGAGCTGGTACATCCCGAACCCTTTGAGGATGGCGTTGTAAAGGCTATGGAACTGCTTAAGGGTTTGGAATAACACGACCCCACTATCTTTCGGGAGATTTTATTATGGAACTTCGCTACGGAATTTTGAGCACCTCCTCCATTGCGCCCCGCTTTATCGGCGCTGTGCGTGAGGCAAATGCGGGAGATATCTGCGCTCTCTCCTCCCGCACCCTTGAAAAGGCTGAACAAAAGGCCAAGGAATGGAATATTCCCGTTGCTTACGGCAGCCATGCCGAGCTTTTGGCTGATGAAAATATCAACATCGTATATATCTCCAACGTGAACACCCAGCACTATCCCTGGGCGAAAGCCGCATTGGAGGCAGGCAAGCACGTTATCTGCGAAAAGCCCTGCACCACCTCCTCCGCACAGACAAAAGAGCTCTATGCTCTTGCAAGAGAAAAGAAACTTTTCTTTATGGAAGCGGAAAAGATGCTGCTTCTGCCCGCCGTGCACAAGCTCCGCGAGCTGATCGAAAACGGCACTCTCGGCAGGGTTTGGATGGCAGAGCTCAACCACAGCTTCCCTGCTGCCTACAATGCCTGGATGTTTGACGAGGCCGCAGGCGGCGGTCCGCTGCTCTCCAGCGGAATTTATGCAATACAGCTTTTGGTGTGGCTTTTTGGTGCAATGAAGAGCACAAGCGGCATTGCAAGCAAAATGCCAAACGGTGTTGAGTGGCAATACGTGCTCTCCGGCGAGACGGAGAGCGGTGTGCTTTTCTCCGCAAAAAACAGCACTTCCGCCGTGCTCCAGAACACTGCACGCATCTGCGGCAGCAACGGCTGGGCAGAACTCCCCGAATACTGGAAGGCGCGAAAGCTCATCCTGCATCTCCAGGGCAAAGAGCCTGAAATTTTGGAATTTCCCTGCAAAAACGAGCTTGTCTATGAGGCAAAGCACATTGAAGAGTGCATTGCCAAAGGTCTGCTGAACAGTCCCGTGGTCACCGAGGATATCTCTGTTAAAGGCATTGAGGCAATTGAAAGCATCAAGGCAAAGTGGTAAATTTTTGCCCGCTCTCTCTTGACAAATTATATATATATAATATTATGTATCTTTTTTCGTTCCGCTTATTAAGGAGGATTTCTATGATTTATTTTGACGATAACAGACCTTTTGACGTGATTCTTCTTGGCAGGATCGCTCTGGATATCAACCCCGCTGACTTTTCAAAATCCTTTATTGACAACACAGAATTCCAAAAATTTGTGGGAGGTTCTGCGGCGAACACCGGTGTAGGTCTTGCCAAAATGGGAATGAAGGTTGGCTTTATCAGCTGCGTTTCGGACGACAGCCTTGGCGACTACGTCCTGCATTTTCTCAATCAGTACGGCATCGACACATCCAAGGTCTCCCGCGCACCCAAGGGTGTGATGCTGGGTCTTGCCTTCTCCGAGATACTCCCCGGCGGCAAAACCAATCTTATGATGTACCGTGATGAAAACGTGGCAGACCTTCATCTCACCCCCGACGATGTGGATGAAAACTACATTGCATCCGCAAAATGTCTTGTGGTCTCCGGCACAGCCCTCTCCGCATCTCCCTCCAGAGAAGCGGCGCTGAAGGCAATTATGCTCGCCAAAAAGCACGGCACAAAAATTGTTTTCGATATTGACTACCGCCCCCAGGTGTGGAAGAGCAAAAACGAGATCTCCATATACTACACCCTTGCCGCAAAGGATGCGGATATCATCATGGGCTCCCGCGAGGAGTTTGACCTGACCGACTACATTCTCACCGACAGCAGCGATGACGATGAGACCGCCAAACGCTGGTTTGCGGAAAAAGCCTCTCTGCTGATAATCAAACACGGCTCCGAAGGCTCCTACGTCTTCACCAATGAC
>JAFSHJ010000212.1 GCA_017440425.1 Oscillospiraceae bacterium
AAAACGCAAGCTATCAGACAAAGTTCGGCACCACCTTCCACACTCCCGACGGCAAACCCTATACACCGCGTTGGGCAGACGTGGCAAAGGCATACGGCGTAGAGGCTGTCTGCGTGCAGAGCGCCGCAGAGTTCAAACCCGCAATGGAGAGAGCTATGCAGGCAAACCGCGAGGGTCGACCCTTCCTTGTAGAAGCTCCCATGGAGAACATTGCCGTTCCCACACCCGGCTGCTGGAACATCAACGATATCTACCGTCCCAACGAATATGTAAGCGAAGGCAAGCTGGTTCAGCGTGAGGATGACCGTTGGCTGTCCCCGAAACACGCTGCTTCCCACAAGCCTCAATAATAATTAACGATAAAACGATAAAAAGGAGTTGTAATATATGGCAAGAGAGATAACTGCTGAAGAATTGGCAATGCTGGATGAAAAGGTTGCCCGTGCAAGAGTTGCTGCCGATATCATCGCCACCTATGATGAGCCCTACCTCAACCGTCTGTGTCAGGCTGTTGCCGCAGAGCTCTATAACATGAAAGTTTGGGCTCCCCTCTGTGACGAGGCTGTTGACGAGACCCGTCTCGGCGACAAGGTGACCAAGCGCAACAAACGCAACAAGATAAAGCTGATCCTGCGTGAGTGCCTGCGTTCCAAGAGTGTTGGTATTATCGAAGAGGATCCCGCCAAGGGACTTGTCAAATATGCAAAGCCCATCGGCGTGATCGCCACATTGGTTCCCACCACCAACCCCTGCCTCACCCCCGCAGGACAGATAATTTACGCCATCAAAGCCCGTGACGTTCTCATCTGCTCCCCCCATCCCCGTGCAAAGAACGTCACCAACAAGTGCATTCAGATAATCCGCGATGTATTGGTGCGTGAGGGCGCACCCGCAGATATCATTCAGGGCATCGACCAGCCTTCCATCGCTGTTTCCCAGGAACTCATGAAGCGCTGCGATCTGGTTATCGCCACAGGTGGACGTCCCATGGTAAAGGCCGCCTATTCCTCCGGAACACCTGCCTACGGTTCCGGCGCAGGCAATGCCACCGTTATCATCGACGATACCTGCAACACCCCAGAGCGCATTGCTGAAGCTGCAATGAACTCCCGCATCTCCAAATGCTCCGACTTCGGTTCCGGCTGCTCCTGCGACGGCAACCTGGTTATCCATGAATCTGTCTACGACGATTTTGTAAAGGCTCTTGAAGCAGAGGGCGCATACCTCGCAAACGAGGAAGAAGCAGAAAAGCTCAAGGCTGTTATGTGGGACGAAGAAGGTCACCGTCTGCCCGATACAGTTGCTATCAGCGCTGTTAAGCTGGCAGAAAAAGCCGGATTCTCCATTTCCGAAGACCGCAAGTTCATTGCTGTTACAGGCGGCGGAATCGGTCAGATCGGCAAAGAGTATCTCTTCTCCAGCGAAAAGCTCACAACTCTGCTTGCTCTCTTCAAATATGAGGGCGAATTCGAGAATGCTCTCGATATGATGCGTGCCATCTTCGAAGTTGGAGGCAAGGGACATTCCTGCGGCATCTATTCCTTCAACGACGATCACATTCACCGTCTTGGAATGGCTGCTCCCGTTTCCCGCATTATGGTTCGCCAGCCCAACAACAAGGGCAACTCCGGTTCTCCCACAAACGGTATGCCTCCCACGTCCTCCATGGGATGCGGCACCTGGGGCGGCAACATCGTTTCCGAGAACATCACACTCAAGCACTATATGAACACCACATGGGTGGCTCGTCCCATCGCTTCCGATATGCCTGCAGACACAGAGCTCTTCGGCGAGTTCTTTATTGACGGCATGGACGAAGAATAACGGGGAGCCCCCGCTCCCATGTCCGCGCCGGGCCACGCCCGGGCGGAGAGCCTCCGCTCCCATGACCGCGGACGAAACCAACGCTTCGCTTATGATTTCTTAAATTTACGAATCGACAAGTGCGTCCCCGCGGAGGGGACGCATTTTGTTTTAGCCGCACCCAATCACGGGATTCTTAAGGGGCAAGCCCCTTAAGCGCCGACTGCGCAAGTCCCGTCCTCCGCAGAGGACGGAATCCTTTCATTTGAGCGAAGCTCAACATAAAAATAAT
>JAFSHJ010000213.1 GCA_017440425.1 Oscillospiraceae bacterium
AGAGGGCAAGAGCATTGGAGTGAGAAGCAATAAATGGCTTCTTTGATATTTTCACCACATCCCAAAAACCGCCTTCGGAAAGATGAGATACATCCACAAGAATGCCGAGCTCGTTCATGCGTTCAACGGCAGTTTTGCCAAAATCAGTGAGTCCAAGCTGCATCAACGAAGGGGTGCTGCTGTTGGGATGACCGAGACAGTTCGCACCGTTCCATGTGAGGGAGATGGCGCGGAACCCCATCCTGTAAAACTTGTCAATGTTGTCAAGTTTTCCGCTTATGGCCCTGCCGTCTTCCATGGTGAGCACCGCCGACATCTTGCCGTCGCAGCGGTTTTTCTCAATGTCAGCTGCGTTGAGTGCGATCGCAATGTTGTCTTTGTTCTGTTCCAGCGAGTTCATCAGTGCAAGATAGAGCAGATCGATATAAGCATCGTCGCTTACCGGTTCGCCGTCGATTTTCGGTTCGGGAGGGAGAAAAATTGCAAAGAATTGAGCCAGCGCATCCCCCTTTTTCATGCGCTCAAAATCAATGGATTTATTATTGCGGCGCAAACTGAATCCGCTTTTGGTGTCGGCAAAGCCCATAAGCGTGTCGCAGTGCATATCTATGTACATCATATAGCCTCCTGTCGTTGTGGATAATCTATATTATATCAAACCTGAGAATTTTATACAAGCGGTTCTTCGCACAGGACAACGTCCGGAGGAATATCTGCGGTTATGCCCGAGTGGGATCCACGCCGTCCGTGGATATTCCTCTTGATGTTGCACGGTTGTGAACTTTTTGTGAAAGGGTGTATAAGGGTATTGACATCTGGGAAAAATAGTGTAAAATATAATATGTTAGCACTCGATGGAGTTGAGTGCTAACAGTAAAACGGAGGTGCAAAGATGGCTATAAGCGATAGAAAGCGAAAAATACTTGCTGCGATCGTCGAGCATTATATCCGCACCGGAGAGCCGGTAGGCTCAAAAACGTTGTCAATGCTTGCAGAACTGAATGCATCCTCGGCAACAATACGAAACGATATGGCAGAGCTGTTTGAGATGGGACTGCTGGAACAGCCCCATACATCGGCGGGAAGAGTACCTTCCCATATGGGTTACCGAATGTATATCGATACCCTGATGTGCTGCAATCCGCTGTCGCAGGACGAAAAGGACGAGATAGACGCACTGTTCAATGTGCGTGACCCAGACCCGGACAGATTGCTGCAGGCGGCCGCAAACGCACTGGCATATTACACCAACTGCGCATCCATAGCTGCAACGGTAACACCGAAGCACATCAAGGTCAAGCGAATCGATATCGTCCCCATAGATTCCCGCACAGCGGTGCTTATCCTTGTGGCGACCAACGGAATGGTCAAGGATAAAGTGTGCCGCACAAGCGAAAATATGACCCCCGAAGTGTTCGAGTTCTTCCGCAAGTTTGCAAACGACCGCTTCTGCGGCAGAACACTCAGCGAGATATCCTCATATTACGTCAACTCGGTTGCGGTCTCGCTGGGAGAGTATTCCAGGATATTCACACCGCTGTTCATCGCCATATATGAGCTTTGCAGAGAGGTGGAAGAGGGTCAGTTCTATGTCAGCGGAGAGACCAACCTGTTGGCATATCAGGAGTTTGCGAGAATAGCGCACGATCTGCTGCTGCTTCTCAACTCCAAAAGAGAAATGACAGATATCCTCAACCGTCCGCTGTCGGATATAAACGTCATCGTCGGCAAAGAGAATATCAGGTCCGAGATGAACGCTGCATCGCTGATCGTTGCAAAATATAACGTAGGCATGGATAACGGCGGTGCCGTGGCGATAATAGGTCCCGTAAGAATGAACTACGCAACGGTGATCCCTCACATCAAATATTTTGCCCAGACCCTTGGCAAGCTGATGAGCGAGACCCTGGGCAACAGAGAAGAAGAGCAATAGTGCCGAAAAGCACATGAATAAAGCAAAATAACATCACGGAGGTTCGGAAAAATGCCCCCTGAAAAGGAAAAGAAGAACAAGAAGAAGGATAATGAGGCAGTAGAGGAACAGACCGAAGCAACCGCAGCCGAAAAGGAAGAGGTTGAAGAGGTATCCGAGTTGGATAAACTCAAGGCAGAAAACGCAGAGCTTTCCGACAGACTGCTCAGAAATATGGCGGAGTTCGATAACTTCCGCAAACGTTCCGCAAAGGAGAAGGATGCCATCTATCCGGAAGCGGTGGCAAACACCGTATCCAAACTGCTGATCGTAGCAGATACGTTGGAGATGGCCATCGCCGCCCCCTGCAGCGATGAGGAATACAAAAAAGGCATAGAAAAGATACACGCAGCCTTTATGGACGGACTCGGCAAGCTGGGCGTCACAGAGATGGCGGCGCTGGGCGAGCAGTTCAACCCCGAGAGACACAATGCAGTAATGCACGTTGAAGACGAGAATGAGGAAGAAGGCAAGATCGTCGAGGTGTTCCAAAAGGGATATATTATGGGCGATCGCGTTGTAAGATACGCAATGGTAAAAGTGGCAAACTAAACGCAAGTAAAAAAAACATTTTATATAAACGACACATTTTAGGAGGAAAAAATAATGGGTAAAACAATTGGTATAGACCTCGGTACAACAAACTCCTGCGTAGCAGTAATTGAAGGCGGCGAACCTGTCGTTATCGCAAACGCAGAGGGCGGCAGAACCACTCCGTCCGTAGTGGCATTCTCCAAAACCGGCGAAAGAATGGTAGGTCAGGTTGCAAAGCGTCAGGCGATCACTAACCCCGACCGCACCGTTATCTCCATCAAACGTCAGATGGGCAGCGACTATAAGGTAGCCATCGACGACAAGAAGTTCACTCCGCAGGAAATTTCCGCAATGATCCTTCAGAAACTGAAGGCAGACGCAGAGGCATATCTCGGCGAAAAGGTAACAGAAGCCGTTATCACCGTTCCCGCATATTTCACCGACTCCCAGCGTCAGGCGACCAAGGACGCAGGCAAGATCGCAGGTCTCGAAGTAAAACGTATCATCAACGAGCCCACCGCAGCAGCTCTCGCATACGGCAT
>JAFSHJ010000214.1 GCA_017440425.1 Oscillospiraceae bacterium
ACCTTCCACAACGGCAATTTTACCGTCCACCTGAATATCCGCGCCCATTCTGCTGAGCTCGTCCACATATTTAAAGCGGTTGTTCTCAAACACGCTCTCTGTTACAACACTTGTGCCCTCTGCTGCGCAGAGCATTGCAACCATCTGCGGCTGCATATCCGTGGGGAAGCCGGGATGAGGCAGAGTTTTGAGTGTAACTTTATTTATAGGACCGTTTCTGTAAACTCTTACTGCATCGTCGTATTCCTGCACCACGGCACCTGCTTTGATAAGCTTTTCGGAGATGGATTCAAGGTGTTTGGGAATAACGTTGGAGACCATTACATCGCCGCCGGTTGCTGCTGCGGCAACCATAAATGTGCCTGCTTCAATCTGGTCGGGTATAATTGTATAGTTTGTTCCGCCGAGACGTTTTACACCGTGGATCTTAATAACATCGGTGCCTGCACCGCGGATATCTGCGCCCATGGAGTTGAGGAAGTTTGCAAGATCCACAACGTGGGGTTCTTTTGCTACGTTTTCAAGGATGGTAACGCCCTCCGCCTTTACTGCTGCGAGCATTACGTTTATTGTTGCACCAACGGAAGAAATTTCAAAATAGATGTGGCTTCCAACCAGTTCATCAGCCTTTGCGCTGATAATGCCGCCCTGCACGATATCAACTGTGCAGCCAAGTGCTCTGAAGCCTTTGATGTGCTGATCGATGGGACGAACACCAAGGTTGCAGCCGCCGGGCATAGATACGTCTGCCTTGTGGTATCTGCCAAGCAGCGAACCGAGATAATAGTAGGATGCTCTCATCCTCTTTGCGTGCTCATAGGGCACCATGGGACTTGTGAGCACGGAAGTGTCAACGTAAACTGTGTTTTTATCAAGAAGTCTCACCGTTGCACCCATATCCTTGAGTATCTTGAGCGAAACGGAAGTATCGTTAATGTTGGGTATATTTTCGATTATGCAGGGTTCTTCTGCCAAAACTGTTGCTGCCAAAATTGCAAGAGCGGCGTTTTTTGCTCCGCTTATCTCAACGGTGCCGCACAGACGTGCGCCGCCCTCGACGATATATTTTTCCAACTCAAACTCCCCTAACCTTTTTTGTGGGTTTCTTTTTGCAACTTGCGGCGGTTTTTTATTGCTCCAAATCACCGCCAAATATAAAAAAACGATAACTTTCAATTAATAAGCATACTATCGTTTAATATTATACCACTAAACCAAATAAAATAAAAGCATTTTTTAATTATTTCTTTTGGAAAATGAAACATTTTTTTTGCTTATTACGCTTATTTTTTCTCTTTTGCATATTTTTTCTAAAAGCAGAGAATACTATCACCGTTATCAACATTTTATACAGCACGAAAGGTGATTTTAAATTGAAAAAAACAGCATATTTTTTGGTTGCGCTTATAATAATCTCTGCAATGAGCATCACTTCCCTTGCATCTGAACACGACCTTCGCACCGTCAGCACCCTTGATGCGGACACGCTCAGAGAATATATGCATCCAGAGTCACGACACCTTGCAGAGGATGTTGTAAGGATATGTGCGGAGCAGCAGATCTCCGCCGAGTTTATAGCTGCAGTCATGCGCTGGGAGCGCCGCCCCGACCTCCACAACTGGTTTGGATGGACGGGAAACAACGGCAGACTGATGAGCTTTTCCAGCGATCTGGAATGTCTTGAGAGGATAATTCCTATCATCAAAAAGAACTATCTCACCGCTGACGGAAAATATTTCAACGGCTACACGGTGGATGCCGTAAGCATTTTTTACAACAATTCCGATTTTTGGCGGGACACCATTTCTGCAGAGGTTACCCGCATCCTCAAAAACAGCACCCCTGAACCTCCCCCCTCTTATATCATCCTCCCCTGCACTCTTCCCCTTACCATTGATCCTACTCTTTAAAATTGTTGCACGGATATCTTTCACAGGATATCCGTGTTTTTTCATTTTATACATTGTATCTATAATACATATATGATATAATTTATATATACCAATCCCTTTATTGCACATTCACGAAGACACTTTAAACCAGAAGGAGGAGCTGCTGTATGAAAGCTGAAAAAAACATTTCCAACAAACGCAAACTCATTTTCAAAATTGTCATTCCCACAGCAGCCTTTCTTGTTGTTATTGTGGCTGTTTTGCTGTTTTTGCCGAATTCGCCCGATGACAACACCATTGAATTTGAATCTCCTTTTGCTGTTAACAATGTTATCTATCCCACCCGCACACCTGCTCCTGAAAAAGCCGACTATCTGAGTCCCAAGGGAGCATTTGATGAGAAAGCATATTACGAAGCAGTTGAGCTTTGGAGATCCGAACTTGCCGCCCGTGCCGAATTTGCCAAAACAAACCCTCTTGATCTCACCGAGTTCTACTCTGCCACCATTCCGCAGATGCTCTCCTCCGACACAAACGAAAGCCGTGTATATTCCCCTCTCAACCTCTATTTTGCGTTGGGAATGCTCAGCGAAGTCACCGACGGCGAAAGTAGAGAGCAGATTTTGGATCTGATAGGTGAAAGCTTTGTCTCAAAACTGCGTGACAATATTCCTGCTCTGTGGTGCAACAACTATATTTTGGACGGTTTCACCACCAGCATTTTTGCCAACTCTTTTTGGCTGAATGAAAACATAAAATATAACCCCAAAACCCTTAACCGGTTGGCCAAAAACTATTATGCATCTTCTTTTTCGGGAGAAATGGGCTCTGCGGAATACAACGATGTTCTGCACGATTGGGTAAATGCTCACACCGCTGATGCCTTGACCGATGAAAGCTCCACCCTTTCTTTTGAACGTCAGACCGTTTTGGCGCTGGTCTCCTGTGTAGATTTTCAGGTAGCCTGGAAGGACCCGTTTTATAAAACAAAAAACACCGAGGCTTTTTTCCACTCTCCCGATGGAAACATCTTATGCCGTTTTATGAATGCCACTATTTTCAGCAAATGCTACGACGGTGAAAACTTTGTTGCTGCTTCTTTATCATTCAGCGGTAATGACGGAAAAATGTGGTTCATACTGCCGGATGAGGGCTTTTCAACCGATGATGTAACCGTCAACCCCGAGCTTGTCTCTTTGCTGACAGGAGCCGAAAGCACACAAAAAAACATTAAAGATTATCTTCTCACCATCTCTGTCCCCAAGTTTGACGTGGCTTACACCACAAATTTAATTGAAGAACTTAAAGCTTTGGGAATCACCGATATACTTGACCCTGATGCTGCGGATTTTTCTCCCCTTATGAAAAATGCAGACAACATATATCTTGACAAAGCACAGCATTCCGCCCGTGTCGCCATAGACGAAAACGGATGCTCCGCTGCAGCATACACCTACCTTGGAGGCGGTTTGACAGGAGGTGTTCCAAAAACAGAGAAAATGACACTCATCTTTAACCGTCCCTTTATTTTTGCCATAACCTCTGCGGATAACTCCATTCTGTTCATCGGCACACTCAATTCCCCGGTGCGCTAAACATCAACACCAATAAACCTATTTCTGCGGATACGGCTGCACCGTGTCCGCATTTTGTTGGCATAATAAAGCGTGTATGCTATAATTTTTATAAACTCCCGAAACCTTTTCAATTTTTTTGCGGGATATATTTATGAAGACGACTTTTAACAACGGAGGTTTTGCTATGGATGACAGTTCAATCGTCACTCTCTTCTGGAGCCGTGACCAACGCGCTATTGATGAAACCGAAAAGAAATACGGCAGATATCTCCATAAAATATCCTATAATATTTTATGTGACCGCTCCGACTGCGACGAGGCCGTGAACGACACCTATTTAAAGGCGTGGAATTCCATTCCGCCCCAATGTCCCGCCGTTCTCCGCAGCTATCTCGCCAGGCTTGTCCGTGCGGTATCCATCGACATTTTCCGAAAGAAAAATTCCGAAAAGCGCAAGCCCACGGAATATCTTCTCTCCCTTCAGGAGCTGGAGGATTGTGTTTCCGATCACGAAACACCGGAAGATGCTGCCGATGCCGCATTGCTCACCGCACTTATAGAAAAATATCTCACAACGCTTTCTCTGCGTGACCGTAATGCGTTTGTTATGAGATATTTCTTCTTTGATTCGGTGGCTGATATAGCCTCGCATTCCGGAATGACCCGCCCTGCGGTGAAAAGTCTGCTCTACCGCACAAGATGCGGATTAAAAGCTTATCTTGAAAAGGAAGGATTTACTTTATGAGACCCGAAAAAATTATAGATGCCGTCGGCAATATAGATACCGAAATGATATCCGCTGCCGACAAGGCGAGAAAAAACAACAACACCCGCATTTGGAAAATTGCCGCCTCTGCCGCTGCCTGCATTGCTGTGGTGATCGGTGCTGTTTGGCTGGTTTCTCCTGCTTCGCCCCTTGACAAAACCACAAACGACGGCAATACCATTAAGTTTGATTCTCCTCTCGCTGTCACCGAGGTCAACTACCCCACCTGCGCACCCTTTCCCAATTTTAATGACTATGAAAACCTCAACGGCGATTCGAACATCGAAGCCTATAACGCTGCCTTTGATTTGTGGATATCCGATCTCAACAAGCGCTCCTCCTACGCTATAAACAGCAAGCTCGACCTGACCGATTTCTATTCTGCCACCGTTCCGCAGATGCTTGCTTCGGAGCAAAACGAAAACCGTGTCTATTCTCCGCTGAATGTATATTTTGCTCTTGCAATGCTTTCGGAGGTTACCGACGGCAACAGCCGTCAGCAGATACTTGACCTTCTTGGCACCGATTCTCTCTCCGACCTCAGGGAAAACATCTCCGATCTCTGGCTTGCCAACTATTCCCTCGACGGACGAACCACCAGCGTGCTTGCAAACTCCATCTGGCTTAACAATAGTATAAAATATAACCCAAAAACATTGGATCAGCTTGCAGAAAGCCACTATGCCACCTCCTTCTCCGGAGAGATGGGTTCCGATAAGCTGAACAACGCTTTGAGAGACTGGATAAATGCACACACGGGCGATATGCTCACCGAGCAAACCGAATCCATTACCCTCTCTCCGCAAACTGTGATGGCGCTGGTCTCCTGCATAGATTTCCGTGCCAACTGGCAGGATACTTTCGGTGAGAAAAACAACACCGAAGCCGTTTTCCACACTCTCGATGGCGATATTACATGCGAGTTTATGAATCAGATCGCATTGAAACCCTGCTACGGCGGTGAAAACTTTGTGGCTGTCTCCCAGCCTCTTGCGGACGCAGGTGAAATGTGGCTGATACTCCCCGATGAGGGCGTTTCCCTTGATGCTGTGGCAGCCAACCCCGAGCTCATCTCTCTGCTGTCAAACCCAAGCTCGGTAAACATCCAGTCACTTCTTGTAACACTCTCTGTTCCCAAATTCGATGTTTCTTCCGGCATAAACCTCACCGATCCCTTGAAATCGCTGGGAATCACCGATGTTTTCGACTCTGCTGTCGC
>JAFSHJ010000215.1 GCA_017440425.1 Oscillospiraceae bacterium
AGACCGAGTGCCTCGCCAACTACACGGACTTCGTCTTTGAAGAGCAGCTTGATGGGCTCTACCAGCTCAAACTTAAGGTCTTCGGGCAGACCGCCGACGTTGTGGTGGGATTTAACTGCTTTTTTGCCCTCTGCCTGCTTGATGCTCTCAAGAATATCGGGATAGATCGTGCCCTGTGCAAGGAAGGAGATGTCGTCCAGCTTGCGTGCTTCGTCTGCAAAAACATTGATGAACTCAGCGCCGATGATTTTGCGCTTTTTCTCGGGATCGGAAACGCCTGCCAGCAGATCGAGGAATCTGTCGGTTGCGTCAACATAGATGAGGTTTGCATCCAGACCGTCCTGGAACAGCTTTATTACGTTTTCGCTCTCGTCTTTGCGCATGAGACCGTGGTTTACGTGAACGCATACCAGCTGCTTGCCGATGGCCTTTATGAGAAGTGCTGCAACAACGGAGGAATCCACGCCTCCGGAGAGTGCCAGCAGAACCTTTTTGTCGCCAACCTGAGCACGAACTTCAGCGACCTGCTCTGCAATAAAAGCATCCGCAAGTTCTTTTGTTGTTATACGGGCCATTGTGGCAGGACGTACATTATTTTGCATAATACCTTTCCCCTTTGCTGTTTCATCTTTAAATATACAATTTTCGCCAATAATTATCCAACAAATATATTATATACAATTTTCCTTTAAATGGCAATATTTTTCCTTTGCTCAAACATAAAAATATTACCGCAATTCAGAAAAAATTTCATACAATCCTACTGCAACTCCGTCGGTCTCGCTTGTAACTCTGAAGGTAGATATCTCATCCAGCATTTTCAGCGAGTGGGGCATTATCACACTTGTGCCCGCATATTTCAGCATATCCGTATCGTTCATGCTGTCGCCGAATGCCACCGTATCCTCCACGCCGATGCCCAGCTTTTTGCTTATCAGCTCCATTCCCGTGGCTTTGGTGTAGCCGTTGCACACGATCTCAGCGTAATGTCCCATATCTATCACATACATTCCCGGGAAGCAGTTGTGATATTTTTTATCTATCGGCTCGCAGAGAGTCATCTTTGTCACCAGCAGCGCTTCTCCCTGCTCTGTGTATTCTTTTTGCATTGTCTTCCACGGATAAACATCCCGGTAGCGCTCCAGCTCATATTGGAGCACGTTGTCCTTTTTTTCATCAAATTCCATGGTGTAGATGGCTTCTTCGCCCTCAAATTTGCAGGGAATACGTTTTTTCTCGCAGAAATCATACAAAAACGCAAGCTGCTCTCTTTCCATAACCTTACGCTCCAGCACCTCTCCACCGTATTCGATGTACGAGTTTCCGCAGATGCGTCCGTCCCATTTGACACACTCTGCCGCAACCTGCGGGATAAATGCGGCGCTGCGTCCCGTATTCATTATCAGCTTGTGTCCTGCGGCCTGAACCTTGTTCATTGCCGCAATGTTTTCTTCCGATATTTTATTGTCGTGCACAAGGGTGCCGTCCAAATCAAAAAATATTGCTTTCACTTCGGTTTTCCTTTTCAGCCGCTCACATAATTTCTTTTATAATATCCAGTAGCGCTTCTTTTTTCTGTATTCCAACGAGCCTTGCCGCCTCTTCCCCGTCTTTGATGAAAAGCACGGCGGGAATGGTGGAAATGTTAAACGCAACAGCAATATCCGGCTCCTCATCCACGTTCACCTTGCAGACGGCAATTTCGTCCTCTTCCGCAATTTCCGCATCAAGCTCATCCATCACGGGAGCAAATTTTTTGCAGGGCACACACCACTCTGCCCAAAAATCCACTATCAGCAGCTCATTCTCCTCAATGACATCCGCAAGATTTGCCTCGGTTAAATTTATCATAATCTGTGATCTCCTTATCTTTTATCTGCATAGTTAATTTTTCAATCGACATGCACAAGGGCTGAAAACCAGCCCTTGTTTTTTCTTTATTATAGCACGATACAGCTCAAAAAGATAGTGACCACCTGAAAAGCTCTTGTGTTTCAGCATTTTATTCCCTTATAATGCCTCATATATTCATTCATTTTGTCAAGATGCTCGTCTGCCGTAATTACATCACTTTCAATCGCGTTGATAATGTCATCCGTGTTTACGATGGAATGGATCTTCAACCCATATTTTCTTTCAATTTCATGCTTTGCGGAAAGCGGCGAATTATCTGAACGCTCCATTCTGTCAACGCATACCACCACATCGGATGGATACTTATTGGTTTTTGATTTAATTTTCTCTATTTCCGTGCTGAGTGTCGTACCAGACGTAATCACATCTGTTATCAGCGTTATATTGCGAGTTTCAAATGCTGTATTTTCCGCATTGCAGCCAACACAGTGATACGAATCCACACCGTACTTGTTAAACAAGGTCATGCTTGTTGCAATCACAAGCGAAACCTCTCTGTTATCAATGCCAATGAGACAGTTGTCTTCAATTCTGTGTTCTCTAATGCACTCGGCATAAAATTCTCCCAATTTGGACATTTGGCTGCCTGTCAGATCATCTCCCACACGGACTATATACGGAGAGATGCTGCCTCTTTCCAGCTTAAACTCACCAAAGCTGAGCATACTGTTGTTCACCATAAAACGAATGAACCGCTCCTTGTAATTCAGCGCATCCAGCCGATAATTGAACAGCTCATCCATTGTGATGCCGAAATAACGCGCTATCTCCGGCAAAACTGTCAGGTCGGGAGCAGACAGATGGTTTTCCCACTTGCTCACCGATTGCGACGAAACAGACAGCGCTTCCGCCAGCTGTGTTTGTGTCACGTTTTTGTTTTTGCGCAGTAATCGAATTTTTTCTCCAATTAACATTGGGATTCACCTCCGTTTTTTTGTAACTTAATTATATCCCGTGGCTGCACATCTTTACAATGTATCAGCTGGACAGTTTTATACAACCATTCGGTGAATCCAAACATCAATCTCAACACACCGCAACACAGTACGGAAGTCCTTTAAAAACAACAACGGGAGTTAAAACTCCCGTTAATTATTTTTATAGTATGATCAGTGCTCGCAGAATTCGCAGAGCATGGTTTCAACTGCTGCGTTCTCATCCTTCTTATAGGTGGATGGCAGATATTTTTCAATGGATGTAATGCAGTTGGGGTTGGCACATCTTGCGCCGGGGGTTCCCTCAAGCTTTTCTCTTCCCTGTCCACCCTCAAGCATCTTCATGATAAGAGCCATTCTTGCATATACACCGCATTTTGCCTGCTTGAAGTAGAGAGCTCTGGGGTCTTCATCCACCTCGTAGGTTATTTCGTCAACTCTGGGCAGCGGATGAAGCACGATCAGGTCTGCTTTTGCCCTGAGCATCTTCTTTGCATCCAGAACGTAGACATTTTTCTGCTCCTCGTAGAGCTTTTCGGAGGCAAAGCGCTCCTTCTGGATTCTTGTCATATACAGAACGTCCAGCTGTGGAATTGCTTCCTCAAGAGATGTGACGAACTCGCACTTGCAGCCGCTTGCCTCCAGCAGGTTGAGGATATACTGGGGAAGTCCCAGCTCCGGTGTGGAGATGAAGACAAATTTATTGTTGTTTCTGCAGAGTGTTTTTACAAGAGAGTGTACTGTTCTTCCGTTTTTCAGGTCGCCGCACATACCGATGGTGAGACCGGAAACGGTCTGCTTCTCGCCGTAGATGGTTACAAGGTCGGTGAGGGTCTGTGTGGGGTGAAGATGTCCGCCGTCGCCTGCGTTGATGATGGGGCAGTTTGTGTAAAGAGCAGCTGCCTTTGCTGCACCCTCGAAGGGATGGCGCATTGCAAGGATATCCGCATATCCGCTGACGATCCTGATGGTATCCGCAAGGCTCTCGCCCTTGGAAACAGAGGAGTTCATGGGGTTATCGAAGCCGATTGTCTCGCCGCCCAGACGCAGCATAGCTGTCTGGAAAGACATCTGTGTGCGGGTGGAGGGTTCATAGAACAATGTGGCAAGGATCTTGCCCTCGCAAGCTCCGAAATAGCGCTTGGGATCTGCTTTTATATCGTTGGCAAGAGAGAGTATCTCCTGCAGTTGATTAGCTTTGAGTTCGCTGAGGTCTATAAGACTGTGTGGATACATTGGACACCTCCGAAATAACTACAAAATTCTCCACCCATAATTTTATCACAATCCGACATTTTTTGCAACAGTAATTTCGCTGTCAAGGCAGAGGGAATAGATGACCGTCTCACCCACCGGCATATCAAAGCTTTGGGCAAGAACCTTTGCATAGAGCTCCAGCTGTTTGCGGTATCTCTCCACCAGCTCTGCGCCGGTTTTGACTCTGTCGGTCTTGTAATCCACCACCACAAGATGGCCGTTTTCTGCAAAAACGCAGTCTGCAATGCCTTGAATCGTTACGGTATCATCACCCTCAAAGCCCAGCTCCGATGCCTTTTCGTTATACAAAAATTTGAACTCACGGTGCATTTCATCCGCTGCTCTCATTCTGTCATACAGCCTGCTGCTGAAAAATGCGGTTATGTGCTCCGCATCGATAGCATCCCGCTGTGCCGCAGTGATATATCCGCAGGTGACCAACCGCTCCAGCTCTGCCTGCGGGTCTTTTTCCGCAAGGGCATAGTCCGCAAACTGCATAAATGTGTGGAGAGCCGTGCCTCTCTGTGCGGGAGTGAGAGCATTATCCCGTTCAAATGCAGGGATCCTGCCGAAATCACGCTTATGCTCGCTGTGAGACAGCTCCGATACGCTCATTTTGTTGGGGATGCTCACCGCATAGTCATATTTATAACTCTGTTTCGCTCTTTCCTTTATCTTTTCAACCACTTCTTTGTCGGATGGGGCAGCTTCAAGCTCCGTCTCTTCCTCCTCCGCCTCTTCGCTGAACGAAACCGTCTTCACCTTCCAGCGGCTGCCGCCTTTGTCTGGTGAGATGGGCAGGTTAAAGCCTTCCACCTTGTCACGCAGCGGTTTTCCGTCCGGATGGAGCAGCAGCGCTCTCATCATCCACTCTGCAACGCTGCCTGCTTTTCGCACCAAATAGGGGAATATTGTGTCCTCTTTGAGTCCCAATGCGGCGGCTTCGATTTTTTTCTGCACGTTGTCCATTGCCGCCGTCATAATGAGCTTGTCCCGTGCTCTTGTCATTGCAACATAGAGGACACGCAGCTCTTCCGACATCATCTCTGCCTCGTGGGCAAGCTTCAGCGCCTCGTGGGGCACGGTGGTGAACTGGGTGCCGTTGGCTCTGTTTCTGCGGATGCAGCCAAAACCAAGCTTGGAGTGCAGCAGAGTTTTCTCGCGCATATCCATCTTGTTGAAGTTTTTGGAGTTTTCCGGCACGAAAACAACGGGGAATTCCAAGCCTTTGGATGCGTGTATAGTCATAATGCTGACACTATTCCCGCCGGATGCCGCCGCACTCTGTTTTGCACCGATGCCGTCCTCCCTTATGCGTTCAACATAGCGCAAAAATCCGCCCAGGCCCGCAGAAGAACGGGATTCGTATTCCGCTGCGATTTTTATGAGTCTCAGCAGGTTCGAGGTTCTTTCGGCACCGTTATCCTCTCCTGCCATCACCGACAAAAGATCGGTGACGTCATATATCCTGCGGATGAGCACATCGGTGGAGAGGGTCGCCGCCACCAGCCGCAATCCCGATATCATTTTAAGCGCGGCAACGCACTTTTCATCGCCCTGACCTGCAAGAATGCTCATGCAGGCAAACAGCGGCGTTCTGCTTTTTGCCATTCTGATGCGTGCCATATCCGAGGGTTCGAAACCGAACATCTCTGACATCAGCACCGCCGTCAGCGCTATATCCGACAGCGGATTATCCAGCACCTTCAGCATGGATAAGACCAGCGACACCTCCGGCAGGGAGAAAAAGTCGCCGCTGCCCTCTGCATTTACGCTGAGTCCTGCCTTGGTGAATACCTTTACATAGTGCTCCGCTCTTCCGCTTTTGGAGCGCAGAAGCACCGCAAAATCCCGCTGTTCAACCTTGCGCGGACCTTCTCTGTCGAAAACGACAAAGCCTTCCGCTATCATCCGTTTTATCTCGCCTGCAATATAAGATGCCTCTTTATAGGATCTGTTGAGGTCGCTTTCGTCGTTGGTCTCAATAAGAGTGAAGTCCACGCTGTCAAGGTGCTCCGCACCCTCTTTCGGCTTGTTTTCGTCTGCTATCAGCCGCTCCTCGCCGTCATATTCCATCTCGCCTATCTCTTTGCTCATCAGCTTTTCGAAGACATAGTTGGTGGCATTCAGAACGGCGGGCATACTTCTGAAGTTTTTGCTGAGCACGATGTTTGCGGGATATTCCCCCTTTGCAAAGGGAGAAAACCGCTCCTGCTTGGAGATGAAGATCTCCGGCATTGCCTGACGGAAGCGATAGATGCTCTGCTTGACATCCCCCACCATAAATATGTTTTTCTCATCCTTGGAGACCGCCTTGAATATCATATCCTGCGCCGCATTGGTGTCCTGATATTCGTCAACGAAGATGGCATCGTATTTTTGGGCGCACTCCTCCGCTATCTCGCTGAGCTTATAGCCGTCGGCTGTCTCATCATAGAGCAGCGAGAGGGCATATTGCTCCATATCGGAGAAATCCATAAGCAGGCAGGCCTGCTTTTTCTTTTGCAGCAGCCTGTCGTATTCCAACGTCATTGCAAACAGCTCTGCCACCAATGGGCGCAGCTCCGCAATGTCCTCCCGGAACTCCTGCGAGTTTGCGCAAAACTGCTTTGCGGAGAGCTCTTTAAGTGTATCGGCAATGACATCCTTGTTCTTTTTCAGCTGGTTTTTGAGATATTCGTTTTCACAGCCCCGCACAGCCTTGAGTGCGGGCAGATCATATTCGTTCAGTTCCTTGACCAAAGCATCCCAGTTTTTGTTTTTGGCTTCGGTGAGCATCCGCTTTATCACGGTGGATGCGGAGATGAAGCAATCCGAATATGCTTTGTTCAGCTTTTCATCCTCGGCGCAAAGCCCGGCGGAATCCTCCGCCAGCGACAGCAGATAGCTGAGCACCGTTACGGCATAATCCAGCACCACTCTGCCCCACACGTTTTCCGATACGGGGATATCCTCATTGTAAAACTCCAGCACACCGTTCAGCCATTTTTCATAAAAAGGATGGGAGCGCATAAAATCATAGAGCTTGAACACGGTCTCTTTAAGCTTTCTGTCGCTGCGGCCATCGGAAAGGAGCTCCACAAGGAAGAGGAAATTCTCCGATGCATTCTCATATTTTTCGTTAAGATATTCCTCCAGCACATCCTGCCGAAGCTGGAACATCTCCGCTTCGTCCGCAATTCTCACATCTGAGGGAAGCCCCAGCTTTTCGGTGTTATCCCGTATCAGCTTGAGACAAAATGCGTGCACCGTGCCTATCTGTGCCGATTCCAGCAGCATCTGCTGTTTGCGCAGATAATTGTTAGTCTCGTCCTCCCGCAGGATGTCCTCTATTCGCTCCGAAATTCTGCCGCGCATTTCTGCTGCGGCTGCGTTTGAAAAGGTGGCCACCAAAAGACGGTCTGCGCTGATCGCATCCTCTGCGGCAGTTATCATGGATACCACACGCTCAACAAGCACGGCTGTCTTTCCGCTTCCTGCCGCCGCTCTCACAAGCAGCGTGCCGCCCCTTGCATATATGGCGTTGCTCTGTGCCTCAGTCCAGTTTCTGCCCATCTTCTGCGCCTCCTTTCTCCTGTGTTTCGCCGTCTATAGCTGAATAAAAATCGTTTTTGCTCTTTATCGCCAGCATATCACGCTCGGGACTGTCCGCTGTTCTGCGGCAGATATCGGAATAATCGCAGAAATCGCAGGCAAGGTGACTGCCGCTGTTCATCGGCAAGGCGCAAACCTCACCGTCCGAAAGCGCCTGCGCCATATCTGTTATAAGTCCGTCTATATGGCGGCAGATCTTTCCCATCTCCTCCGCAGTTGCCAGATAGGGCGAGACCTCCGCACGGTAGAGCGTGCCGTTTTTGCTGAAGCTTGCAGGGATAAACTTGCCGCTGTGGTCTCTGTCCATTCCCGTTATCGCTTCCATATCGTTGAGCAGCAAGCCGTTCATTTTGTAGTGCTTTCTGCTCTTTTCAACAATTTCCTCCTCCGAATCCTTGCGCTCCACCGATATCACAGAGCCATCTGCAGGCAGATAAAGCACGCCTGCCGGAATTGCATCCGCAAGCACGCCGCTGCCCTGACGCTGGATGGAGAACAGATAGATGAGCATCTGCATATTGAGCCCGTAGTAGACATCTGCCAGGTTGAATTTTTTGCCGCCGGATTTGTAGTCCACTACTCTCACATACCGCTTGCCGTCCTTTTCCATCACGTCAACACGGTCGACATAGCCCTCCACCACGACCTCCGTGCCTTCTTTGGTATAGAGCTTCACCGATTTAACCTGCGGGCTGTTCTCTTTTATTGCAAGCTCAAATGCCGCAGGAACAAAATCGCTGTTTTCAAACTCATCGCCGATCCTGCGCAGCAGACGGATAATGCCGTCCTTAAGACGCTCGTAGAGATAGACGAATCTGGCGGTTTTTTCAACGCTGCCGCCAAGATTTTCTTCAAGATATCCGCTCAAAAGCTGCTCGACCTGATTTTTAAGCTCGCCAAATTCAATTACTGCCAACTCTTTCGGCTGATGTGCTGCAAGCATATTTTCCAGCACGTGGTGGATGAGCGTTCCCGTCTCCAGCGGCGACATCTCTGCCTTGCGCTTCTTTTTAAGACGCAGACAGTCATAGCAGAAATATTTGAACCTGCAATCGAAATATCTCTCCACGTTGGAGGGAGCCAACCGCAGCTTTTTGCCGATGAGCTTCTGCGCCGTCTCTTTATCCGCTATTTTGAAGTTCTGCGGTTTGAAAACACCGTCAAGATGCCTTGTTCTGCCTGCAAACTCCGCCTCCGTGAGCAGATATTCCCTGAGGGATGAGATGAACTGCGAGCTCTTGTCTCTTCTGCCTGCCGCATAAATTTCAAAGGCGGTGGCATTGTTCCAAATATCCTCCGCAGCGTTTTTCACGGCGGTGTTCTCCACCGTGACCGACGGGAATATGCCCGTTATCTGCCTTATCACCGCCGAGGGCTGCAGCAGTTTGCCCTCCAGCTCCTGCTTTTTATAGCTGATATACACCCGCTCGGAGGAGCAGGTGACCGCATTATACAAAAACAGCCGTTCAAACAGCGGACGGTTATCCCATTGCTCCGCAATATCGATGCCGCATTTGGAGAGCTCGCGGCGGTCTTCCGCTGTGAGGATGCCGCTTTGATCGTAAACCGCAGGGAATTCACCGTCGTTCACGCCAACCACGAACACCGCTTTGACCGTTCCCGTTCTTATTCTGTCGGCAGCACCCACTATAACCTGATCCACCGTGTGCGGAATGGCTGCGATATCCGCCTTTGCCGCCGCCAGACGGAACAGCTCCGCAAAGCGTTTTTGCGGCAGGCAGACACCCTTCAGCGTAACCGCAAATTGCTCCAGCAGCGAAACGGTGAGCTCCCAAAGGGGTTCCAGCTCGACTGCAAACTACTATACGCCTATATCTTCATACTGCTGTGCCAGCTTTTCCAGCTGTTCACTTATCTCAAGGCGTTTGAGATAGGCATATACCGCAACGGCAAAGCCCTCACCGTCACAGCCTTCCACGGCTTCACGCAGCTTTTCCAGCGGAGAGATGAGTCTGTGACGCAGAGCATTTATCTCTTCCAGCCGTGCTTTGCTATCCTCTCTGCCTCCCTCAAAACCAAATGGGTCTTCGGTGAAATCCCGCTTCCATCTGCCGCCGTTTATGCCCCAAATGTAGACATAGTCCTCCAGCTTGCCGATCTCTTCCACATCAAGACCTGCCAGGCCGGTTTTGGCAAGGCGCATCAGCAGTTCGGAGGAATATCCTTCCGCTGCCGTTCTCACCGCGCAGATCATCAGCGTTATCAGCGGTTTGGAGGCTATTGCCGTGCGTTTATCAAAGAAAAACGGAATGCTGTATTTTTTGAACGCAGCGCTGACCGCATCGCCGTAGGCTGCAGCATTTCTCGCTATTACAGCAATATCTTTATATCTGTAGCCGTTTTCCGCAACCAGTTTTCTTATCTCTGCTGCGGCAAATTCAAACTCATCGTAGCAGTTTTGGGCTGCCACAAGCTTTATACCTTTCGCCTCGCCGTTATATCTGACCTGCTTTGCACGCAGCAGATTCTGCTCAAGATGGGCAAGGGTGGGCTCCAAAAAACGTCTGCCCGCTCTGCACACCTCGGGAGCCGCCACCTGCACTCCCTCTTTTCTTGCTTTTCGAATCAGCTTTTGCGCCGTCTTCTGCACAATGGAGAAAAGTCCGCAGCCATCCAGTTCGTCATAGATACTGTCGCATTCCAATGCAACCGTGACACTTTCGGCGCCGCTTATCATATATTCCAGCATCAAAAACTCGTCTGCTGTGAAATCGTTAAAGGAATCGATGTATATTTTTTTGCCTTCAAAAAAGTTATCCTCTGCCAAAAAGCGGCAGGCTCTCACAAGGTCGTCGGCGCTGTCGCTGCCTGCGGCATCCAGCAATGCGCAGTAGGATTCCATTATCAGCGCAAGCTCTTTCACCTTGCTGCCCAAAGTGGTTTTTTTGCCCTCTGCATCCACCTGCTCTGCCGCATTGCGGAGCATTTCGGCGGTGACGCAGGCATTTTTGAGCTCATCCACCATTGCAACAAGGTCGGAGACTGCGGAGATGCTGTTGGGATTGGAGGCTTTTTTTGCGTAAAAATCCAGGCTGTCGCTGAGCTGATAAAGTGCCGCGCTCATAATAAACAGCTTGCCGGTCTCATCTATTACCTCTGCGGAGATGCCGCCGTATTTTTTAAAGACTGCATTTGCAAGGCGCTTGAAGCTGAATACCTCCACCTTTGTCATGAGCTCCGCACCAATTCTGTCGAAAAGGGTGCGCTCGCTCTCAAAGGAATATTGCTCCGGCACCAGCAGGATCACATTTTTGCCTGCTGTGGCGCAATCTGCGATCTTCTCATAGACGGCAACGGTTTTTCCGCTTCCCGATGTGCCCAAAATAATCTCCAGCATTGAAAAATCTCCCGTAAAATTACTTGCTTATAAAATAATTATATACAATCCCACCCCACTTTTCAAGGATAATCCGCAGCCAGCGCTCATATAAATGAATTATAATTTTAAGGACAAAGCGGGGAGAAGATGAGCAGGACATTCAAGGGCACAAGGAGTTTTATTTTTAATGCACTTATAATAGCGGCGGTGTCGCTGGTGCTGCGGCTGCTGGACACCTCTTTTTGGGTGTGGTTATCCAACCGTCTCGGTCCGCAGGGCGTGGGACTTTACCAGCTGATAACCTCCGTTTACGGCTTTGCCATAACCTTTTCCATATCCGGGCTCAGCTTTGCCGTGACACGGGTGGTCTCGGAATCTGCCGCCAAGGGAAAACGGCCTTTCCGTGCCGCAGCGCTCTGTGCTTTGCTCAGCCTTTTCTACAGCGGCACCGCAGCCGCCGTGCTCTTCTTTTTTGCGGACAAAATCGCCCTGCATCTGCTGGGAGACGGAAGAGCTGCACTTTCACTTAAGGTATTCTCCTTTGCGCTGCCCATAATTGCCTTCGGCGCCTGCCTGCGGGGATATTTTATTGCCGCCAAAAAGGCGCTGCGCACCGTTGTGGGCGATATTCTGGAGCTTTTTGCGCGGATATCCGCCGTCACCTGCTTCATCACGTTTATTATGCCGCCGGATATCGAATATTCCTGCTGTGCGGTGGTCATCGGCACCCTTTGCTCCGAGTTTTGCGCCTTTATCTATTATCTCATCTCCTATTTTTACACCAAACGCAGCTGCACGCTCACCCAATCTCCTCCTTACAGCGGAATGCTGCGGGGAATTTTGCGCATCTCTCTCCCCGTTGCATTTGGCGCTTATCTTCGCTCTGCGCTTGTCACGGCGGAAAACCTGCTCATCCCCCGCGGACTGGAGCTCTTTGGCTTCTCCTCCGCAGATGCGCTGACACAATACGGACTTATCAAGGGAATGACGCTGCCGGTGCTCACCTTTCCCTCTGCAATAATCTCTGCCTTTGCAATGCTTCTTGTGCCGGAGGTGGCGGAGACCAACATAAAAGGCAACAGCGAGCGCATCTCCGCAATGACTCACAAGGCGCTGAAAGCCACGTTTTTGTATTCCATCCTCGCCATGAGTGTGTTTTTGTTTTACGGAAAAGCCATCGGCGACCTCATCTATCCCCAAACCGATGCAGGAAAATACATATTCATCCTTGCACCCATCATTCCGCTGATATACGTTGATTTTGTGGTGGATAGCCTTTTGAAGGCCCTTGACAAGCAGGTGACCTCCCTTAAATTCAACACGGTGGATGCCTTTTTCCGCACGTCGCTGGTGCTGTTTCTGCTGCCCCACACCGGCACCGTGGGATGGCTGCTGATTTTGTTTGCAGGCTCATCACTTAATGCATTCCTCAGCATCCGCAAGCTGCTGAATGTCAGCGGCAACAAACTTGACATATCCCGTATGCTGCTCAAACCCGCTCTCTGTTCCCTGACAGCAGCCGCTATCTGTGCCCTTCCCTTCCGCTTGGCGGGAGTCTCCGCATTATCCGTTTCGCTGTCCGTCATCTCACCAGCGGCAGTATATCTGCTTTTTTTGCTGCTCACCAAAACCCTTGAAAGAGGAGAGCTTTCTGTTATTTCTTCTCTCCTTCCTTCACGCCGCACAAAACAAAAAGCCTATTCCCACAACTGAATATTAAAACGGCTCTCCGCAGACTTAACCATACGGAGAGCTTGTTTTTATTATGGAAATCCCCACCTTGTTTCAAGCTAAAACTCGAATTTCCACACTTCACACTTGCTTTTTACATCATAAATTCTGACACCGATTCTATTTGACTGAGGGCGCTTTTCATCAAATACATAGTAAAAATCATTCCAGTTTCTAAATTCGTGAATATCATAATTATTATTGGAACATCCGATAAACTCTTGCAGACCCTCATCCTCATTAAGCACATGGTCATACGATGCACACAACATTACCACTTTCATCGCACCCGTTAATTCGCAACCCTTGTACTCAGAATTACCATGGACTCCCCACTCTACGTATAAATCAAAAATTATATGATCCCACATTTCTGCTGCAGAAACGGCAGACAACCCATTATCCAAAAGCGTTTTCAAGACGCAAAGTGTATTTTCGTCCACTTTATAAGCCATATTCCACATTGGATTCAAACTATTCTCTTCATCGTATGGAACTTTGGGTTTATCCATATCCATTCCCGATTCGAGAAATAACTCTGTAATTATCGGTAAGTTATCAGTATTTTCTCTCTGACTCATCTCAAATATAATTCCCCCATAAACATGCTCTAAAAGTCCCCAACCGGAAACTGCAGTTGCGCCCAGCGGGTCTGCTCCTTGTTTTAACAGCTCTTTAATTGCAGAGACATCGAGACATTCTTTTAAACACTCTTCATACAATCGGTTATTAAGGTCAATCTCTTGCTGTGAGTAGGTCCCTTCAAATCGTGCAGTCTGTTCTTTTTCATATTCATTCACAATAATTACATCTCCCTTCTTGTAAAATATAATACCACACCAAAAGTCCAAAAAAACGGACACCCGTCATCATTATGTTTTTTCATCTTACAAAAACAGCCACAGCAACAACACAAAAACCAACGGATAAGCCTGTTGTTCGGGCTGCTCCGTTGGTTTTGTCTTGAGTTTTAATTTATCTTTTGCGCTTTAAAAAATAGGCTGCAATGCCTGCCGCTGCCTCCAGACAATATGCCGCGAGGAAAACGTTATTCCTCATTGCCGTTTTTTCTTTTGCAAGGTACAAATCGTCGTAGGTGGATACCGTTATAGGCAGACCGTCGTCACTTTCTGCGGGGCTCACCTTATAAACCATATTGTTTCGGTGGATATACTCGCAGACCACCTTTCCCTCTTCCGTGCCGTCGGGGATGACCAGCTTCTCCCGCAAAGCCTCCTCTTCGCTTATCTCGTTTCCGAACTCGTCATAATATACCGTTCCGCTCTCTTCTCCCTCAACGGGCAAAACCACCGAGAATGAGCCAT
>JAFSHJ010000216.1 GCA_017440425.1 Oscillospiraceae bacterium
GTTGCAACCGTGCTGCGAACCTGAATGTAATCTCCGATGGCGGCAGTGGTAACATAACTCACAACACCGTCGATGGGAGAATAGATGCGTGCTCTGTTGAGGTCGTTATAGAGCTTGTTGAGGTTGATCTCTTGGATCTCAAGGTCTATCTGTGCAAGGCGCTTATCCTCTTTGGAGATGGTTGCGTTGCGGTTGATCTTGTTGAAGTTGATGCGTGCCTTTTCAACAACAAGCTCCTGGACCTTGATGTTTTCAAGGATATCTTCGGTGTCGAACTCTGCAATGAGCTGACCTTTTGTGACTTTGTCGCCGTAGCGGACGTAGATGTTCTTAAGATATCCGCCGCCCTCTGTGAAGGCAAGGTTATGCTGGGAGAGCGAAATAAGGCTTCCGCTGCCTGTACGTCTCTGAACAACGTCTCCGCGCGCTGCGGGCACAGTTTTATATGTAACAGACTGAGGCACTACCAGCGGCGGCACGAGAATTTCTTCTTCCTCCGGGAAGAGGCTCTCACAGCCTGCAAAAGTTGCAGCCATAACGACCACCAGCAAAGCCGCGATCAGTCTCACTTTGTTAACTGCCATTTTTCCTTTAAACATATTGGGGTTCCTCCTCGGGTAAAATAAAAATGTCAACAAAATTTGATACTTTATTATAACAAAAAACTTGCATAAATACAATACTTTTCCCTTTACTGTTTTGTTCTCTTATCATTTTTTTACAACAGTTTTCGTATACCACCTCTACCCTTTCTTCAAAAAATCGTACATCTTGCATAGTTTCACCACATATTTTTCGTCTCCCCACCCTTTTCTTTCAATGAACTGCCGTTTTTCTCTCTTTTGGGTTGGAATTTCCATTAAAATTCCTCAATTCTTATCTTTAACACAATTATATATCATTTATGCTGTAAAATCAAGAAAAAATCTTATCTTTAACACGCTGATGGTTCAAACTTTACCGTGATTGGGGAATTTATAATGAAAATTTATGACTACCACGGCAAAAAGAATATCTGCGGCGAAAGGCTTCGTGAGGCACGGGTCATCCGCCGGCTGCGCCAGGAGGACCTTGCGGCAAAAATTCAGCTTGAAGGCGTTATTATGGAGCGCGACAGCATAAGCAGAATTGAGATCGGCACACGCTTTGTCTCGGATTTTGAGCTGATGACATTTGCCAGGGTGCTGGGTGTTTCGGTGAATTGGCTGCTTGGGTTGGAAGATTAATATCGGACAGCTTTCCTGCGGGATGGCTGTCCGTTTTATTTGTTCGACTGCATTTTGCCGCTTTACCGCTGTGTAGCGGCAAAATATTCACTAAAAAAGTTCTCTCTATTTTTCTCAATTAGTAAATTGCTACGAAATCCTTTTTTCTCCTTTGCTTGTTTTTATTGTTTGTTGCATTTTGTTATGTTTCGTGATATAATTACGATTGAAGAGCTTTACACACTTTTCATCTATATTTTCTCCACAAGGTGGTGACTGAAATACTGCGTTTTGAAAACCGGATCACAGTAATTACCGGACATTACGGCTGCGGAAAGACCAACCTCGCCGTTAACCTTGCACTTGAACTCAACAAAGAGGGAAAACGCACGGCTTTGTGCGATCTCGATATAGTCAATCCCTATTTCCGCTCTGCGGATTTCTCCAAAGAACTGGAACAGCTCGGCATTGAGATGATACTTCCGCCTTTTGCCAACAGCAATGTGGACGTACCCACTCTCACCGCCAGAGTTTCCGCCGCAATAAACGATCCCTCCATACATCTCATCCTGGATGTTGGCGGTGACGATGCGGGAGCTGCCGCTCTGGGAAGATACAGCGCAGACATTAAAAAACAGGGCTACGATATGCTCTATCTTGTCAACGCCTACCGCTTTCTTACACAGACGGCGGAGGAAGCCATTGAGAATATGCGTGAGATAGAATATGCATCCCGCCTGAGCGTGACGGCGCTGCTCAACAGCTCCAACCTTGCCGGCGAGACCACTGCGGAAACGGTGAACAGCTCCATGGAATTTGCAAAAAAGGCAGCAGCGCTTGCCGACCTGCCCCTTTTCGCCGCTGCGGAGCGCTCCGTTGCGGATGCGGTGGAATTTGACAGAGACAAGCTGTTTGTCATTGACCGAAAGGTTAAAACAGTTTGGGAAAAATGACCCCTCACTTTGTTTTTATTGCACGGTGTGCTTTGATCCAATACACTATTATATAAATATAGGAGGTTAATATGTCTAAGGTCACAATTTTTGAAAACACATGCAAGGGCTGCGGGCTCTGCGTGACCGTATGCCCCAAAAAGATCCTTTTTATGGACTCTTCCAGCATAAACAGTAAAGGTTATAACCCCGCTAAAGTGTCCGACGAGGAAAAATGCATCAGCTACGCTATGTGTGCACTGATCTGCCCCGATTGCGCAATTAAAGTTGAGAAGTAACAAGCAAGCCGGAATCTGAAAGGAATGATAACATTATGGCTGAAAGATTTTTGATGAAGGGCAACGAAGCTCTGGCCGAAGCCGCTATCATGGCCGGCTGCCGCCACTACTTCGGTTATCCCATTACTCCGCAGACGGAGATCGCCGCTTACATGGCAAAGCGTATGCCTAAGATCGGCGGAACATTTTTGCAGGCAGAATCTGAAATTGCCGCAATAAACATGGTGCTCGGCGCTGCATCCGCAGGTGTCCGTGTTCTCACCTCCTCCTCTTCCCCCGGTATCTCCCTTAAAACAGAGGGTCTCTCCTACATAGCAGGCTCCGACCTCCCTTGCGTCATCATCGACGTACAGCGCGGCGGCCCCGGACTCGGCGGCATCCAGCCCTCCCAGGCTGACTACTGGCAGGCAACAAGAGCTCTCGGTCACGGTGACTATTTTGCTATTGTATACGCTCCCAACAGCGTTCAGGAGATGGTCAACGTTGTTTTCGATGCTTTTGACAACGCAGATACCTACCGCGTTCCCGTTATGATCCTCAGCGACGGTATGCTGGGACAGATGATGGAGCCCGTTTCCTTCCCCGAGCGTGAAGCCAAGGTTCTTGACAAACCCTGGGCTGCCTGCGGACACAAGAACGAGCGCAAGCACAACATCATCAACTCTCTCTATCTCCAGCCTCAGGAACTGGAAAAAACTGTTGTTGACCGCTTTAAGAGATATGAGATTATTAAAGAAAAACTGGCTTCTGCAGAGAACTATCTCACAGAAGATGCCGATATCGTGGTTGTTGCTTACGGCGCTTCCTCCCGTATTGTTAAGAGTGCTGTCAACGCTGCAAGAGCAAAGGGCATCAAGGCCGGTATGATCCGTCCGATAACTCTTTGGCCGTTCCCTGTCAACGCCATTGCCGATGCTGCAAAGACCGCAAAGCGCTTCCTCTGCGTCGAAATGAGCATGGGACAGATGATCGACGATGTAAGACTTGCTCTTAACGGTGCCGCACCGGTTGATTTCTTCGGCCGTACCGGCGGTATCATCCCCTCTCCCGCAGAGGTTCTGGAGCAGATCGAGAAACTTGCGGAATAATCGCTCCGCCTCAATCTTATCGAAAGGAATGGTCATATAATGTCTATTGTATTTGAAAGACCTCACGCTCTTCTTGACGTGACTACAAACTACTGCCCCGGATGCACTCACGGCATCATTCATAAACTGGTGGCACAGGTCATTGACGAGCTCGGTTGCGAAGGCACCACCGTTGGTGTTGCTCCCGTTGGCTGCTCCGTTATGGCTTACAACTTCTTTGGCTGCGACATGGTGCAGGCTCCCCACGGACGTGCTCCCGCTGTTGCAACCGGTCTTAAACGTGCTCTTCCCGAAAACGTTATCTTCACATATCAGGGCGACGGCGACCTCGCTGCTATCGGTACTGCCGAAACAGTTCACGCCGCAACAAGAGGTGAAAACATCACCATCATCTTCGTCAATAATGCCATCTACGGCATGACCGGCGGTCAGATGGCTCCCACCTCCCTGCCCGGACAGGTTACCCAGACCACACCTTACGGCCGTGACACCTCCACCGCAGGTTACCCCGTAAGAGTTTGCGAGATGCTCTCCACCCTCAGCGGCACTGCTTATGCAGAGCGTGTTGCTGTTGACACCATCCCCAACATCCGCAAGGCAAAGGCTGCCATCCGCAAGGCTTTCGACACCCAGATCGCCAAGAAAGGCTTCTCCATTGTTGAAGTTCTTTCCACCTGCCCCACAAACTGGGGTCTCACTCCCGATGAAGCTCTTCAGTGGCTCCGTGACAACATGATGCCCTATTATCCTCTCGGCGTTTACAAAGACACAACAAAGGAGGAGAAATAAGATGACAAGAAATATTCTTCTCGCAGGCTTCGGCGGACAGGGAATTCTGTTTGCCGGCAAGGTTATGGCTTACGCAGGTCTTATTGAAGAAAAAGAGATCTCCTGGCTTCCTTCCTACGGCCCCGAAATGCGCGGCGGTACCGCTAACTGCAGCGTTTGCATCTCCGATGATCCCATCGGTTCCCCGCTGGTTCTCAAACCCGACATTCTTGTTGCAATGAACCTGCCCTCCTACGACAAGTTCATCAACGAGGCTGCTCCCGGCGCAACAGTTGTTGTGGACAGCACTCTTGTTGAAAAGAGAACTGAACGCACCGACATCAACGTTTTCTATGTTCCCGCAACAAAGCTGGCTAACGAAAACGGTCTCAAGGGTCTCGCAAACATCATCTGCGTCGGCAAGCTCCTCAAAGAGACAGGCTTTGCCTCCTATGATGCTGTTGAGGCTGCCATCCGCAAGTGCGTTCCCGCCAAGAAGGCTGCTATGGTTGACTTCAACCTCAATGCCCTCAAGCTTGGCATGGACAACTGATCAAACACAAAACCCGATTTTGAGCGGCATATCTGCATTTTTCCAAAATGCAGATATGCCAATTTTTTTGCAAAAATAGCGCATTAAAACGAGAAACTCGTTTTAATGCGCTGCTCAAAATCGGGTACTTTCAGTATATCAAAACACTGTTTATACTTAAAGTTTTATATTTCTGTCAGCTTTTTACAGCTCTCTGCCAATTTGGCGGCAGTCTTCCTGCACTCATCCTCCGTCTCTGCAGAGGCGGTGACATAGAGCTTCAGCTTGGGTTCTGTACCGGAGGGGCGCACGACGATCTCGCTCTTATCCGCCAGCAGGAAACGCAACATATTGCTCACGGGCAGCCCCGTCTCATCAAATTTGTAGTCGATGAATTTCTCCACCGCAATTCCCGCAAACTCTGTGGGGGTATTTTCTCTTATGCCGTTCATTATGGCGGTCATTTTCTCCATGCCGGAAGCACCTTCGAACGCCATGTTAACAAGTTCGGAGCGGTAGTAGCCGTATTCCTCATAGAGGGACTCCAGCGCCTGAAGCAGGTTTTTGCCCTGAGATTTATAATATGCCGCCATCTCGCAGATGAGCATGGATGCGTTTACGGCATCCTTATCGCGCACCGCTGTGCCGGAAAGATAGCCGTAGCTCTCCTCAAAGCCGAAGATGAATCGGTTTTCCTCACCTTCAGCCTCCCATTCGCCGATTTTTCCGCCGATAAACTTAAAGCCGGTGAGGAGGTCGCAGAGCTCAACTCCGTATTTCTCCGCAACTCTTGCGGTCATTCCGGTGGTAACCACGGTTTTTATGGCTGTGGGATTTTTTGGCATGGTACCGTTTTGGGTGCGCATTCTGCAGACATAGTCAAAGAGCATAACACCCATCTCGTTGCCGCTTATCAGGCGCACGCCATCATCGGTGACAACGCCTGCACCGACTCTGTCGCAATCGGGGTCGGTGGCACGACAGAAATCGGCGCCCACCTCTTTGGCAAGCTGTGCAGCAAGGCGCATCGCCGCCTCAATTTCGGGATTGGGATATGGGCAGGTGGGAAAATTGCCATCGGGAAGCTCCTGCTCCGGCACGACGGTGACGTTGATGTTGCCGATGCGCTGAAGCATGGTCCTTACAGGTTTGTTGCCCGTGCCGTTGAGGGGGCTGTATACCACCTTTGTCTCCACCTGCGGCGGACAGAGGCTGAGAGATGCTACCATATCGTAATAGGCATCGGTCAGATCGGTGCCGATATAGCATATTTTCCCCTCAGCAAGCAGCTTATCAAAGCTCGGCAGCTCTGCTGCGATCATCTCTTCCTTTTCGATGAGGTGCATAACGTTTTCGGATTCTTCGATATCAAGCTGACAGCCGTCGCTGCCGTAGGCTTTATAGCCGTTGTATTTTGCCGGGTTGTGGCTGGCGGTTATGACGATGCCGCCGTCGCAATGCAGATATCTCACCGCAAAGCTGAGCATAGGCGTGGGGATAAGCTCCTGATAGAGCCAAACCTTCACACCTTTTGCCGCCAGCGCCGCAGCAGCCACCTTTGCAAACACGTCGCTCTTGATGCGGCTGTCGTAGCCGATGGCGCAGGCCGGCGATGCGGACTTTGTGAGCAGGTGCTCCGCAAAACCTCTGGTGGCTCTGTCCACGGTGTGAATATTCATGCGGTTGGAACCTGCACCGATAACTCCGCGAAGTCCCGCCGTGCCGAATTCCAGCTCACGGTAAAAGCGATCCGAAAGTTCATCTTCATCGGTAATATTCAAAAGCTCCTCTTTCAGCTCTTTGTCCAAAGCCTCCGAGTTCATCCAATAATCATAGCTGTTTTTCCAGTTCATCTGCTTTCTCCTTGATAAATCGTTCTCTATATGTGATTATATTTCCTGTTCAAAGCATTGTCAACCACTAATAAGCTGTGTGAAAATTTTTTGCTTCATCAACTTCAACAAATCTTGACTTATATTGCTATAAATGCAAACTTTATATTCATTGTATATTCACAATTATAAATTATAATAATTATATCACCACTTGATGCGACACAGTGAGGATTACCTTATGGAAAACCACTCTAAAAGCGTATTGATAATCTCCAATCCCCGTGCGGGAAAGCTTAAGACAAAAAAATATCTTTCAATTATATCGAATGTGTTCATCAGCCGCGGCTACGATGTTACCACCAGAAGGACCCGCTGGCACCGAGACGCCTCCTCCATTGCCCACAGCAAAGCCGCAAAATATGATCTTGTTGTCTGCTGCGGCGGCGACGGCACACTCAACGAGGTGGTTTCCGGACTTATGACTCTGCCATCCCCTCCTCCTCTCGGATACATCCCCATGGGCACCACCAACGATTTTGCCGCATCACTCGGTCTTTCCCGTGATTTTATCCGCTCTGCACGGAACATTATGGACGGCAAAGAACGCAACCTGGATGTGGGCGAGATGAACGGCCGTTATTTCACATACATTGCCTCTTTCGGTGCGTTCACGGAGTCCTCCTACTCCACACCGCAGAATGTGAAAAACATTCTCGGGCATATGGCATATGTGCTGGACGGAGTCGCTCACCTCACCAACATAAAACCCTACCATGTGACTGTGGAGACCGAAGAGCGCACCTGCAGCGACGAATATCTTTTCGGCTCTGTCAGCAACTCCACCTCCATTGCAGGTGTTATCAAGCTGGATCCCGATCAGGTTGATTTCTCGGATGGTTTGTTCGAGGTCATGCTCATCAAGCTGCCGAAAACTCCTCTTCAGGTGCAAAACCTGATAAATGCGCTCATCTCCAAAAAGTTTGACGACAGCGACTGCATTGAATTTTTCCATTCCTCCAGCGTCAAAATAACCACCGAGCAGCCCATCAGCTGGACCCTCGACGGAGAATACGGCGACAGGACCACCTCTGTTGAGATCAAAAACCACCGCAACGCACTCACTATTATTGTTTGACATAACGGAGGTGCTTTATGCCTCAATATCAGATATCATCTCTGCTCCCCCATCAATATTCCGCCTGTGAAACGATGGTGCGAAAGAGCTTTGCCACCGTTGCGGCGCAGTTCGGTCTCACCCGTGAAAACTGCCCATCCAACCCTGCTTTTTGGCCTTCCGGGCAGCTTGCGGCTGATGCAAAAGACGGAAAAGAGATGTATATTTTATCCAGCAAGGATAAAATAATTGGATTTATACAGCTTGTTGTAATAGATAACACCGCCGTTGATCTTGCGCAGCTGTGTGTATTACCCGACCAACGCAGAAAGGGCTGCGGAAAACAGCTTTTGGATTTTGCCAAAAAGCGTGCTGCCGATATGGGACGGCAAAAGCTGACCCTCGGCATGATAGACAGTAATCTGCCGCTGAAAAAGTGGTATATCAAAAACGGATTCACCCAGACCGGTGCACGGATATATTCAAACCTGCCTTTTGCTGTGGGATTTTTGGAGTGTTCCGTTGCAAAAGTCGCTTTCAATCCGCTGCTGCGGTGAGCGTGACCGAAAAAGCAATATAACCTTAAACCCGCCCAAAG
Source organism: Oscillospiraceae bacterium (assembly GCA_017440425.1). GTDB lineage: Bacteria > Bacillota > Clostridia > Oscillospirales > Ruminococcaceae > SIG526. The sequence continues at coordinate 8,372 of JAFSHJ010000216.1, forward strand.
GTGGGCTTTTTTGTTTCAGAGATGCTGCTCTTTTAGATTGCACATACGCCCCGCTCTGCCTCGTGTCACGAGGCTACTCCGCTGCAAGCGGAGCCGCCGACGTTAAGTCGGCGGGAGCGGGGCGATGGGCACTCCGGAAAACACCATATTTCATCTTCTCTTGTGCGCCCATTGCGAAGATTGCCTCCTCTTCGGCAATCTTCAACGCCTTCCCTCTAAACCGATGGGCACTCCGGAAAACACCATATTTCATCTTCTCTTGTGCGCCCATTGCGAAGATTGCCTCCTCTTCGGCAATCTTCAACGCCTTCCCTCTAAAC
>JAFSHJ010000217.1 GCA_017440425.1 Oscillospiraceae bacterium
TGTATGTCCATGGGAATGATATACATCAACTTCACAAACGACGACAAGCTGTTCAAACAGCTGGCATATTTCAGCCCTCCCATTCTGCTGCTGTTCTTTGTCCGCTCCGGCCTCAACTTTAACCTGAGCGCACTCTTCGATTCTTCCGGCTCGGTGGGCTCCTATTCCCTCATCGTCATTGCCCTGCTCTATTTTGTTGTGAGGATCGTTGGCAAATACGGCGGCGCATTCATCGGCTCGCTCATCACCAAAAAGCCTCCCGGTGTGAGAAACTATCTTGGTATGGCACTTATCCCGCAGGCCGGCGTTGCCATCGGTCTTGCCGCTCTCTGTGCCCGTACCCTTGAAGGCACCGTTGGCAACTATCTGCAGACCATCATTCTTGCATCCAGCATTCTCTATGAGATAGTCGGTCCCGCCTGCGCAAAGCTTTCGCTGCATCTTTCCGGCTCCTACTCCACCAACCTTGAGGAACTGACCAATGTTGATGAGCTCAACGAACAGGGACAGCCGAAGACACAGGTACAGCTGCTCATCGAAAGGATAGGTGCAATACAGCAAACCCTACCCCAGCACGAAAACCTCTATTCCGAAGAGGAAAACGCCTTTACTCAGGCTGCAGAGGATCAATATGCTCCTCCCGCAAACTATCTGCGCCACAGAGGCTTTATAAACCGAAGATTTTAAAGAACGGAGATTTACACCATGCCCGAAACCTATATATTTGCAGACCCCATCGTCAATCTGCTTGGAGATTGGTCCGCTGAACTCAACATTCTCTCTGTAACGCTGCGAGTTTTGCTTTCCATCCTGCTTTCTGCCATCATCGGCTGCGAGCGTGCAAACAAGCGCCACGCTGCAGGACTTCGCACCTTTATCCTCGTTTCCTTCTCCTCCACGGTCGCAGTCATTCTTGATGAGTTTTTTGCACTCAAGCTCGGTGCAAACCTCACCATAATCTCTGCCGCTGCGGTTATCGGCATTGCTGTCATAAGCAGCAACACCATCCTCTACAGCTCCAAAAATCAGATAAAAGGTCTTACCACCTCGGTTGCCCTTTGGAGCTGCTGCATCATCGGACTCACCGTCGGCAGCGGACTTTATCTTGTCTCCATCATCTGCTTTGCCGCACTTCTCTGCAGCCTCTCCATCCTCCCCGGAGTTGAGACCTTCCTCAAAAACCGCTCCAACCATTTTGAGATCCACCTTGAGCTGAAAAACAAGAGTAATCTTCAGGATTTTGTGACAACGCTCCGTCAGCTTGGTCTTAAGATAGACGATATCGAAGCAAACCCCGCCTATAACAGCTCCGGACTCAGCGTTTATTCCATCTCCCTTACCATCACCGGCAAGGAACTGAAGAAATACAAAGAGCACAGCGAGATCATTGAGGCACTCAGCACACTTGAATATGTCTATTACATTGAAGAGATGTGATCACCGGGACCGAATGCAAACGTCATTCGGTCTTTATTTTGCATTAGACAAAAAGTGAAAAAGATGATATAATCAATATCACAAATTAAATCAAACGGAGACTTACAAATGGAAAACAACCATGCATCTATTCTTGCAAAAGAGTTGAACGTGCGTGAAGATCACGTTCAAAATGTTATAAAACTTATTGATGAGGGCAACACCATTCCCTTCATTGCCCGCTACCGTAAGGAGCTCACCGGAACCATGGATGACCAGCTGCTTCGCCAGCTTGCCGACAGACTGGACTATCTCCGCGGACTTGACAAGCGCCGTGAGGAGATAATCTCCTCCATTGATGCTCAGGGCAAGCTCACCGACGAGCTGCGTGCGGATATTGAAAAGGCGGTGACACTTGCCTCTCTGGAGGATCTCTACCGCCCCTATAAGCAAAAACGCCGCACCAGAGCCACCGTGGCCCGTGAAAAGGGGCTTGAACCGCTGGCAGAGATGATCTTTGCCCAGGATATTATGCGCGGCAGCATTGACGAAATTGCCGCCGATTTTATCGATGCCGAAAAGGGTGTTGAATCTGCCGAGGATGCCATCAGCGGTGCCTGCGACATTATTGCAGAGAACATCTCCGATGACGCTGCCATCCGCAGCGCTCTGCGTGAGCTGTTTATGAAACGCGCCCTCGTGGTATCCAAAGCCGCCACCGAAGAGGATTCGGTCTACCGCACATACTACGATTTCTCCGAGGCTGTCTCCAAAATTCAAAGCCACCGCGTTCTTGCCATAAACCGCGGCGAAAAAGAGGAATTTTTGAAGGTAGCCGTTGAGATAGACAACAATGAGGCTTTGAACGTCATTCGCCGCGCTGCACTCAAACCCGGAAGCATAACCTCCGGTTTGGTGAACACCGCCATTGAGGATGCCTGGGAACGCCTCATCTATCCCTCTGTTGAGCGTGAGATCCGTTCCACCCTCACCGATTCCGCCAACGAGCAGGCTATCAAAATGTTCGGTCTCAACCTTGAACCGCTGCTTATGCAGCCGCCACTCCGCAACAGAGTTACCCTCGGTTTCGACCCTGCCTACCGCACCGGCTGCAAAATTGCGGTTGTTGATGCCACCGGCAAGGTGCTGGATACCACCGTTGTCTTCATCTGACAGAAGTCTGTGCGTGCCGATAACAAGGTCTACCTTACCGCTTTTGATTCCCTTAACGGCTTTAGTCATCGAGGCCTTTGATCTGAACCTCGACAGCTCTTCAATTTCAAACGGAAACCTGTCGAAGCGCTCCCTGAGATTATGATAA
>JAFSHJ010000218.1 GCA_017440425.1 Oscillospiraceae bacterium
CTTCGTCGGTGATGACATGGTCGCGGTATTCGGAAAAACCTTCTTCGCCGAGGAAGGGGAGGTCGGCTCCTTCATCGTACCACATATTGCCGCCGAGGTGTATAAGATAGGACCAAATTTCAGGCGTTTTCATATTAAGAGCTCCTTTGTTTTGTATTCCTTGAATTTGCTTTAATGATAGCACAACGCAAAGTAAAATGTCAATATAACTAAAAGATTTAAAGCAACAACAGACATTTTGAGGAAAAGCTCAACTAAATGAGGATTTTGCACTATTTAATATGCTCTTTAAGTAGCAATATCAGCTTATCTGCCTTTTGGTGCACCTTGTCAAAATCCATTGCGGAAACATAGAGGCTTTCCAGCTCGTCGTGGAGCCTTTTGGCAAGCACAAGCTGATTTTCTGCATCGGTGAGGAGCCGCTCCGTCATCTTTTCGGTGAGAGCAATGCGCTGGCGCTTGCGGCGCAGAGCTTCGGTGTCGGTAAAACGCTCTGCGTGGATGACGTGCAGCTTTGGCACAGCGTTCAGGGCGGCGGCATCAATTTTGTGGTGGGGCGTGCAGGAGACAAAGGCAAGCTTAAGCTGGGGGAGAATGAGATGCTCGGTTTTCTCGCAGGCAGAAAGGGGACAGCAGCAGCTCACCGTGTCAAGCCCGCAGGAGAGTGCCGAAGCACGCAGTTTGGTCAACAGCAGTTTGGAGGCAACTCCCCAGCGGTCATCTATAACATAGAGCTCATCGCAGAGGGCGGTGAGCGTCTCGGCAAAAAAGACACGTCCTTTGTTGGTGACGGCACTCAAAAAGCGGAGGGAGTTTTTGCCGTTGACAGAAGTCTTTTTCGGGAAAAGCCGTGAGGCAAGCCCCTTGGCATAGCGCTCTGCCTTTTGGGTGTCGGTGAGAGGCGATACAATTTGAGTTATCTCGTTTTGCAGCATGGAGGCAATGGCGAGATAGCGGCAGCAGCGCCGATGGTGTGCAGCGATATCATCGGAGAGGGAGATTATCTTTTTGCGGTTTGCATTCAGGGGTTTCTCGTCCCAGCAATCGTTTAAAAATATCACCTGCTCAAATGCACCGGGATATTTCGGTTCAATGGTGTGGGGCGGAGTGCCGTCGGCAACGGCACAGCCAAGCTGCGGAAATATCACTGCATCCAGCGAATCCGCATCGGAGGAGCAATGTATGTATTCGGCGGAGATGCCAAGCTCCTCCATGGCGGCTGCCGCCTTTTTCATCACGGAAGATTTTCCGCTGCCGGGGCCGCCTTTTATCACAAAAAGGGTTTGCCCAGACAATGGGTCGGCAAGCTGATCGAATTTGGATACAAATCCGGAGGGGGTGTTTGCACCCAGAAAAAATCTGCGTTTTGGGTTGGTGGTTGATGCAAGTTTCGTTTTTTCCATAGAGCGACCTCCTGTGTGGTTTCAGGCTGAAAGGTTGAGTGGGTTATGGATATTTTAAGTCCGCTCTATGTTATTCAAAATGAATCAATGCTGACACTTGTATATCAGACCAAAATGAAAAAACGGAGGATTTTAAGGTGTGACCTGCAGAGAGATATGCAACAGCAAAATCGTCACCTATATTATGAGGATGACGATTTTTATTGACATTTTTTACACAGTAAGTTAATATATAATTGTTATGATTTATATATAATTTCCCGCAGAGAGCGGCTGTTTTGCAAATTCTGAAACGAATGAGGAATATATATGTATGAGCTTAATGCAGGTTTTGATGTGTGGAGCATGTTGAGAAACCTGAACGATTTTTTTGATGACCTGATAAAGCCGGTGGCGCAAAAGCACGGGCTAACGGTGATGCAGCTGAGGCTGCTGTGTGCAGTTAAAAATTTGGAAAACGCAACTGTGGGATCGGTGGCGGAAAATGCGGGGATAGCCGCCGCAAACGCCTCTGCAATGTGCAAAAAGCTCTCGGAGCTGGGATATCTGTTGAGGAGAAAGAACGAAACGGATGACAGGGTCGTCTGCCTTGAGCTGACCAACAACGGTGATATGGCGGCATCCGAGGCGGATGAAAAGATAAACGAGACCTATCAAAACCGCGAGCTGCAGTCCTTTTGGAAAAAGCTTTCAGAGGAAATGAGCGCAAATATCAGCAAACACGCGGCGAAAAAAGCAAAAAAGCCGGCAAGAAAAGTTTTGAGATAAACGGGTTTGGAACGGAGGATTTACAATGAAAGAGGTCATACGTTCAGAGATAAGCGAAGGCATTGAGATAAGAGAGCTGATGGGAGGATCCGCATCGGGAGAAGAGGGTCTGTTCTCACGATGCTGGCTGCCCACAGAAGAGCCGAAAGCCATTATTCAGCTTGCACACGGAATGAACGAGCACAGCGGAAGATATGACCGTTTTGCAAGAGTGCTTGCCGAAACAGGCTTTGCGGTTTTTGCAAACGACCACATCGGTCACGGCAGAAGCGATATGGGTCATCCCAGAACTTTCTCAATGAAAAAAGGCGGATTTGAATTTTTGCTGGAGGATATGCACAGCCTTTACGACTACGCAATGCAGCTCTATCCCGGTTTGCCGGTGGCGCTTTTCGGGCACAGCATGGGCAGCATCGCCGCAGGACTCTATGTTAAACGCTATAACGAGCCGGAGGCACTCATCCTCTGCGGAACACCCTCGCAAA
>JAFSHJ010000219.1 GCA_017440425.1 Oscillospiraceae bacterium
ACGCATTCTTGTGCTGACACTATCTGCAAGTGCCAACAGTATGCTTTTCGCCTGCTCGGTATCGGTGACGTCCTCCTCCAGCGTTGTGGATACGCTATAGCCTTTTGCCTCTTCCTTTTTGTCCGACACGGGGGTATCGTCGATCCCGTTGGCAAAGTTGTGCAGCTGTGCTCCCCATTTAACCCCAAGCACCGCTTCCACGTCCGCTTTCGACAGCTTTGCCAGCTCACCAACCGTGCGGATGCACATGTTTTTAAGTCTTTCTTCCGTGGCGTGTCCCACTGTGAACAGCTCGCCTATTGGCAGCGGCCACAGTTTTTGCTCTATCTCATGATCGAACAGCGTATGGACTTTATCCGGCTTTTCAAAATCGCTTGCCATTTTTGCCAGCAATTTATTGCTGCCTATTCCCACGTTGACGGTAAAGCCCAACGTATCTCTTATCTCGTCTTTGATCTTGTATGCAATTTCGACCGGGTCCGGATATATCATTTCAGTCCCGCTCATATCCAAAAAGCACTCATCTATAGAATATTTCTCCAGCACCGGTGCGTATTTGCCGCATATTTCCATGAATGCGGCTGAGTTCTTTTGATACAACAAAAAATCCGGCCTGAACAGCTGCAGCTCCGGACATTTCCGCAGCGCCATTCCCACAGGCTCGCCCGTTTTGACTCCGTATTTTTTCGCCGCTATGGATTTTGCCAGAATTATTCCCGTGCGTTTTTCTCTGTCGCCGCCAATGGCCGACGGTATCAATCGGATATCCTCTTCCCCGTTGGCAACCCTTTTCGCCGCTTCCCAGGAGAGATAGGCGCTGTTTACGTCTACATGAAATATCAGTCGTTTCATTTTTCTCCCCTCCTGCGATACATATGTTCTTTTTTATAATAACACATATCCCTTTTTTCGTCAACTGCTGTTCCCTTTTTGTGCGATGGCACTTTCAACGCCCCAAACGCCCCAAGCATGATCCGCTGACACGGATCCGGCGGAGGTATCCGCCGCTTCAAAACGGAAACTCCGTTTTGAAGATGCTTGGGGCATTTGGGGCGGGACGGCACCTTCCCTATACCGAAAGCACCAAAACCACAAGCAACAAAAATGCCTCCGGCGAACCGAAGGCATTTTATCACAAAGCTTGCAGATATTATTTCTTTTTGCCTGCGCCATCGAGGAGACGGAAAGCATTGCCGTGAGCAATGAGCTTCTTCTCTTCCTCGGAGATGTGAGCAAAAGCGATGGAGGTGATAGAGATGGCGGGCTCGTTGTAAACAGCATAGCTGCCGAAAACAAGCTTCTCTGCGCCAACGATCTTGCAGAGATCTTCGATCTCATCGTATACCACCAGACCGTGAGTATCAACAAACAGGTTGTCGTATGCTTTGAGCATGGCCATATAGTCGCGGTTGTGATAGAGTATCTTTGCATCGCCGCCATCAACAACGATCTTCATGTTGGGGTGACGCTTGCAGAGAGACTCGATGCCGTCCCAGGAAGTTTCAACGTGGGAGATGATGAGGGGCATATTGTAGCTTTCGAGGATCTCGTAAAACTCGCCGCAAACGGTATCGGAAAGGGAGTGATAGAATCTCTTGGGATAAAGGCGAAGTGCAACAACGCCTGCCTTTGTCATTTTGTCAATGTATTCTTCAAAAGCCGGACCGGAGAACTGGGGATCCGGAGTTACGATGAGTGCGCCGAATACGTTGTCTGCAGGGTTGAGCAGCTCAACGAGACGACCGTTGCCGATGCCGGGGTCAACGGTTTTGGATGCGCCGTTGGTCATAAGTACGCCGGCGGTGCAAACCTTTCTTATCTGTTCAATGGCCTCAAACTTGCCGGGAGCCGGATAAAATCTTTCGATATCAAGGGGATCGTTCCAAAAGTTAAAGTCAAAAAAGTTGTACTGCTTTATAGCTTCTTCATAGCGTTCCTGCAGCATCTGTACGCTCTTGTTCATAATGTTACCTCCTTAAATTGAGAAACAAATCAAAGTTTTTCTGTGTTTTGCGGGGTTACTTTTCAGAAAGTCCAAAAACTTCCGCCGCATTGTCCCAAAAGATGCGCTCTTTGGTTTCCATGGGGATGTCTGCACCAAGCACTGTGCCGATGGTGGTGCGGGGATCCATCATGCAGTAATCGCTGGCGTAGAAAATACGTCTGTCGCCCACGTTGTCAACCAGATATTTGGCAAGTCCTGCTGCCACCAGGTCACCTGCCAGATCAAAATAGACCTGCGGGAAACGCTTGCCGACCTCAACTGCAGCGCGTACTCCGTTGTAGCGACCGCCTGAATGTCCCATAATAAAGGGGACTTCGGGATATTCCTCGAGATATTTTACAAAGGCCGTTGGGTGGGAATATTTCTGCTTGAAGTTTGTCAGCGAGAGATCCCATGTGTGGGACATGATGGGAAGCTTGTTCTCTTTTGCAAACTCCCAGCTGGGACGGTATCTCTCGTCAGCCGCGTCAGTGTAGCTCATGGACGGATGGAACTTTATGCCGATGTATGCGGGATCCTTCTTGTGCTTCTCCATAAAATACAGAGAACGGTCTGTTTCGCGTGGATCGAAGAAATGGAACGCCATAATTCTTCCGCCGGACATCTCGTATGCCTTGGCAACCTCATCTTCGGCATATTCAAAATCATCGGCGCCAATGGCAATGTTGTGGGCACTGAATCCATAGAGAATGCCAACCTCATCCATAACCTGAATCTGTTTTTCAATGTTGAACGGATAATTGCAATATCCTATTATCTCGCCCAAATGCATGTGAGTATCAATTATCATTATTATCTCTCCAAATGCTCATTATCTCTCTTTGAGGCCAAAGAATTCCGATGCATTGTCCCAAAAGATACGCTCTTTACTGGATGTTGGAATGTCAGCCCCAAGAACTGAGCCTATTGTAGTTCGCGGATCCATCATATTAAAGTCGCTGGCATAGAAGATACGTCTGTCTCCGATATTATTCACCAGATATTCCACCAGCTGTGCAATTTGAAGATCACCTGCAAGGTCGAAATAGACCTGCGGATAACGCTTTCCAATCTCAACTGCGTGACGGATTCCGTTGAAACGTCCTCCGGAGTGTCCCATAATAAAGGGAACATCGGGATATTCCTCAAGATATTTTACAAACGCCGTGGGGTGAGCATATTTCTGCTTGAAGTTGGTTTGGGAAAGATCCCAAGTGTGTGACATTATGGGCAGCTTGTGCTCTCTCGCATATTCCCAGCAAGCACGAAATCTCTCATCCGAAGCATCTGTATAGCACTGTGACGGATGTATCTTTATCCCGATATATGCAGGATCATCTATGTGCTTTTCCATAAACGCAAGCGATCTCTCGGTAACGCGGGGATCGAAGAAATGGAACGCCATAATTCTTCCATCGGATCTTTTGTAAGCATCGGCAGTATCCTCTTCCGCAAGTTCAAAGCTTGAACTGCACACGTTATATGTGTGTCCGCAGAACCCATACAGTATTTCCAGCTCGTCCATTGTCCTGAGCTGATTTTCTATATAGTCGGAATATGTGTAAAGATACGGTATTTTTCCGTAATGCATGTGAGTATCAATTATCATTTTTTCACCTGTTCTGCATTATACCGTTTATCAAACAATTATTTTTCGGAAAGTCCGAATACTTCCGCTGCGTTGTCCCAGAAGATGCGCTCTTTGGTTCTTACGGGGACGTTTGCACCGAGAACCGCACCGATCATTGTGCGGGGATCCATCATTGTGTAGTCGCTGGCGTAGAAAACGCGTTTATCTGTTACATTGTCAACAAGATATTCAACCAGCTGTGCAATGTGAATATCGCCTGCAATGTCAAAATAGACCTGCGGGAAACGCTTACCCATCTCAACAGCAGCACGGATTCCGTTGAAACGACCGCCGGAGTGTCCCATCACGAAGGGAACTTCGGGATATTCCTCAAGATATTTTGCAAATGCTGTGGGGTGAGAATATTTCTGCTTGAAGTTTGTGGGAGAGAGATCCCATGTGTGGGACATAATGGGGATCTTGTGGTTCTTTGCAAACTCCCAGCAGGGACGATATCTCTCGTCGGAAGCATCGGTGTAGTTCATAGACGGGTGGATCTTTATGCCGATGTAGCCGGGGTCATCTGCGTGCTTTTCCATAAAGCTCAAAGAACGCTCAATGGCACGGGGATCGTAATAATGATAGAAAAGAATTCTTCCGTTGGAAAGCTTGTATGCTTCCTCGTTTTCCTTTTCTGCCATTTCATATTCGTTGCCGTTGATCGCTACACCGTGGGGGCTGAGGCCGTAGAGCACGCCCAGCTCATCCATAAGCTCGATAAGCTCTTCAACCGGGAACGGATGATTGTAATGACCGATACTGAAACCAAGGTGCATGTGAGTATCAATAATCATTTTTCTTCCTCCTTTTTTCTTTCTACATTCAACTTAATTCGCACAAAAACAGCTACGCGACTGCGTCGCAGTAGCCGTTTTGCATTAACGTTTATTAAAGTCCCTGAAGCTTGGTGGGACGCTGTCCGGGTTTGCACTCGCCGAGCGCAACCAGCTGAAGCATCATGTTGCCTGCGCAGGAGGACTCGATGGGGCCGGTGAGGACCTCGAGACCGCTGTGCTTTTTGGTGAGGGCAACAAGGGTGGGATCCTTGGAACCGCCGCCGATGAGACGGATCCTCTTCTTTTCAATGCCGGTCAGCTCGCTGAACTGCTTAACTGTCTCGGCATATTTTCTTGCAAGGCTGTTCATGATGGTGTTGTAGGTCTCAAACTGATCCTTGGGTGCTGCAAAACCTTTTTCTTCGCAAAGCTTGCCGATCTCGGCCTCCATATCCTGGTTCCAGGAGAGAGAGGGAGCTTCTGTATCGAAATAGGTCTCGATATCGGTGTGCTCTGCTGCATAGCCTTCCAGAGCAGGATAGCCGGGGAAGCGGCCTTCAGCCTCCCAACGGCGTTTGCACTGCTGGAACATCCACAGACCTGTTACGCCGCCTGTGATGATCCACTCGTTTCTTGCGCCGAGTCCGCTGCCAAGTCCGCAGCCGGGGGTGAGGAACTCTTTGGGGCATTTATCGGATACGCTGAGCATCATGGACCATGTGCCGCTGCTGATCACGAGAGTCTCTTTGTCGTCACCGTCGGGAGCGGCATAGAGTGCGCTGGCTGTATCGTGACCTGCAACAAGTGCGATCTTGGGACGGCAGCCGGTCTCTCTGAGTATTTCATCGCTGGCTTCACCGATAATCTGTCCGGGAGTTGCTGCCTCGGGGAAGATATCGGGAAGACCGAATTTTTCTATAACTTCGTTGCTCCAGCACTTCTTCTCGTTATCATAGAGCAGAGAGAAGGAGGAGAGGGTGCAGTCGCAGGAAACAACGCCGCTCATATAATAATAGAGCAGGTTGGGGATATAGAGCATGCTTGCTGCACTTTCGATCACTGCGGGAGACTCTTTCTTCTGTGCGTTGAGCTGGAAGAGGCTTGTTCCGGAGAATCCGGTGGTGCCGGTGCTGTTCCACAGCCAGTCTACCTTCTCGGGGTCTGCCATAAATGCGGCATGATCCTCGTGGGTGTAGCTGTCGCGGTAGCATCTGGGCATTGCAAAGGGCTGTCCCTGCTTGCCGATGAGACCGAAATCCTGTGCCCAGCTGTCGATACCGATACACTCGGGAGCGCAACCTTCATCTACGCAAATTTTAAGTGCTTTTTTAATGTTTTCGTAAATTGCAAAAACATTCCACCACAGACGACCGTCAGCTGTCTCTACCGGACCGTTGGGGAATCTGAGAATTTCTCTTGCGGAAAGGCACTCGCCGTCCCACTCGCCCAATACGCAACGTCCGTTGGATGCACCAAGGTCTACTGCCATCAAATAACGCTTGTCACTCATTTTTTTCACTCCGTTAATACCGACCGCATCGGCCTATTTTAACCGAACGGAAAACCCGCCGATTTATGGTCTTAGTTTTGCAGGAAAATACACACTTTCCTTTGTATATTTTATCACTCCCACAACCTTCCGTCAACCTTTTGGCGGCAAATAATGCAGATACGCTCAAATAAAAAATTCACCCATCCTCTCTTCTCTGCAGGCTGCTTTCGCTCCGCAAACAAACCGCCCCTCCGTGTTTGCCTGCGGCAAACCCACACCGTTAAGGTGTGGCATTTTCGCATGAAAATGACGGAGGGGCGTATGCTGCCTGTTTCGCTTCACTTTTCAGTTATCCGAATATTCCGCAATCACTTTTTTACAGTTTCAAAAACCGGCACGCCCAAAATGCCCACATCCATATCTGCACCCTTCGGGCAGAAGTGGTTCCACATGGGAGAGGTTGTCTTGATTTCAATTTTGTTTGCGCCCTCTTTTAGCATTCCCTTTACGCAATAGCGGTTGGGATTCCAA
>JAFSHJ010000220.1 GCA_017440425.1 Oscillospiraceae bacterium
ATCGCCGCCCTGAACTGGGCAAAAGGCTTGTAGTCCTCTTTTTCAAGGGGATAATTCTTTATCTTTGCAACCGAAACGCCGTCCATATCCGGCATTTTTTCGGCAACGCCGATGCGGTAAATCATAAAATACACCTCGCAGCTCAAATTCTTTTTGACAAATCAAGCCGGATTTATCACTGGATTTGATAAATCCGGCTCTTAACCATTTATATTGTTTTATGCCATTGCATTGATGCTTTCCATAATCTTGGCAAGCTTATCCTGAGCAGCTGCCAGCTTCACCTTCTCGGCTTCAACAACCTTTTCGGGAGCCTTGGCAACAAATTTCTCGTTGGAGAGCTTTCCGCTGATCATAGCGATATCCTTCTCAACTGCTTCCTTCTCACGGGAGAGGCGTGCAAGCTCTTTCTCCTTATCAACCAGCTCTGCCATGGGGATAGCCATCTTTGCGGCAGCGGTGATTATCTGAACGGCACCTTCCAGAGAGGGCAGAGTGCCTACGATAACTTCGGATGCGGATGCCAGCTGCTTGATGTACTCGCTGCCTGCCTTGAAGTCCTCGGCATACTCGGTCTCGATATAGAGGCTGGTCTTCTTGGAGGGAGGTACGTTCATCTCTGCACGGCGCATACGGGTGCTTGCAATAGCTTCCATTATGCGGCTGAATGCAGCTTCGTCAGCGGCAAAGTTGAGTTCTTCGCTGTAAACGGGCCACGGGGAGACCATGATGCTGTCGCCTTCGTGGGGCATTGCCTGCCAAACTTCCTCTGTGATGAAGGGCATAAAGGGATGGAGCAGCTTCATTGCACCGCTCATTACATAGACAAGAACGCGCTGTGCGGTGTTGGCGGATTCGCCTTCCTCTCTCATTCTTGTCTTGGAGAGCTCGATGTACCAGTCGCAGACTACGCTCCAAACGAAATCGTAGATCTTTGCGGAGGCAACGCCCAACTCAAACTTCTCAAGGTTATCTGTAACCTCTTTTACGAGGGTGTTGAACTTGCTGAGTACCCATTTATCTTCAATGCGGAGCTTTTCGAGTGCGGGGAGACCCAGTTCAAGCTCTTCGGGCAGGTTCATGAGGATAAAGCGGCTTGCGTTCCAGATTTTGTTTGCAAAGTTGCGGGCAGCTTTAACTTTATCGTCGGAGTAACGCATATCGTTGCCGGGGCTGTTGCCGTTGGCAAGCATAAAGCGGAGAGCATCTGCACCGTACTGGTCTACAACCTCCAGGGGATCGATGCCGTTGCCAAGAGATTTGGACATCTTTCTGCCCTGAGAGTCGCGGACAAGGCCGTGGATAAGCACTGTGGAGAAGGGCTTTATGCCGGTCCACTCCAAAGCGGAGAATATCATTCTGGATACCCAGAAGGTTATGATATCGTAGCCGGTGACGAGTGTATCGGTGGGATAGAAATATTTAAGATCCTCGGTATCGTTGGGCCAGCCCAAAGTGGAGAAGGGCCACAATGCGGAGGAGAACCAGGTATCGAGAGTATCGGGATCCTGAACCATTTTGCCGCCGCACTTGGGACAAACTTCAGGTGCCTCCAGCGAAACAACGGTCTCGCCGCAGCTGTCATTTTCGCAATAGTAGGCAGGAATTCTGTGTCCCCACCAAAGCTGACGGGAGATGCACCAGTCACGGATGTTTTCCATCCAATGGAAGTAGTTCTTCTCAAAACGCTCGGGAACGAACTTGATATCGCCGTTGCGGACAGCCTCGATAGCCGGCTTTGCAAGGGGCTCCATCTTTACAAACCACTGTGTGGAAACCATGGGTTCAATTACATGGTGGCAGCGGTAGCAGGTGCCCACGTTGTGCACCAGCGGCTCCACCTCTTTGAGCAGACCTGCAGCCTCAAGATCGGCAAGGATAGCAGCTCTTGCTTCCATAGTTGTCATGCCTGCATATTTTCCGCAATCCAGAACCTCGGGCTCGCCAACTGCAGCAGCACCGCTGTTGATGAGCTTTTCTGCGAGAGCCTTGTCCTCTGCGCCTGTCATTTTGCCGTCATAGGTGAACACACGCACCATGGGCAGGTTGTGGCGCTGACCGACTTCGTAGTCGTTGGGGTCGTGGGCGGGGGTGATCTTAACAACACCGGTTCCCTTTGTCATGTCGGCGTGTTCGTCGCAGACAATGGGGATCTCCTTGTTTATCAAGGGCAGGATAACGTGGCAGCCGTGGAGATGTGCATATCTGGGGTCTTCTGCGTTGATGGCAACGGCGGTATCGCCCAGCATTGTCTCGGGACGGGTGGTTGCAAGCTCCAGCATCTCGCCTGTTTCCTTGACGGGATAGAGGATGTGATAGAAGTTGCCCTGCTGGTCCTCATATTCAACCTCTGCGTCGGAGATGGAGGTCATGCAGGTGGTGCACCAGTTGACCATTCTGTTTCCGCGGTAGATGAGTCCCTTTTCATAGAGCTTCATGAATACGGTCTGAACAGCTTCGCTGCAGCCTTCATCGAGAGTGAAGCGCTCACGCTCCCAGTCGCAGGAGGAGCCCAGCTTTTTGAGCTGTTCGATAATGCGTCCGCCGTACTGTGCTTTCCAGTCCCAAGCTCTCTCAAGGAAGCCGTCACGGCCGATGTCATCCTTGGTCAGGCCTTCTTTTGCCATTGCGGCAACGATCTTTGCCTCGGTTGCAATGGATGCGTGGTCGGTGCCGGGAAGCCAAAGAGCCTCTCTGCCCTGCATTCTTCTGAAGCGGATGAGGATATCCTGCAGGGTGTTATCCAGAGCGTGTCCCATGTGGAGCTGTCCGGTGATGTTGGGTGGCGGAATAACTATTGTATAAGGTGTTTTGTCGGGGTTAACGTTTGCGTGGAAATAATTTTTGTCAAGCCAGAATTTATAGGTGCGATCTTCAACGATTTTGGGATCGTAAGCC
>JAFSHJ010000221.1 GCA_017440425.1 Oscillospiraceae bacterium
CAAAGTGCAGACATCAGCACAGCTTTAATTTTTTTCAATTTATTCACTCCGTTTTAGTTTTTGTTGCGTTTAACAAAATATCTTATGATGAAGAAAAGTGCGACCGCCGCACCGATAAGCAGCACTCCGATAAACAGCAATATCAAAATCAGCGACAGCATCCCAATTGCGATGCCGCCGGATCCGGAGGGAACGATCGCATCCGCAAATGCCGTGACAGAAGTGAAGGCGGAGGCGCAGGCGAGCAGCAAAGAGAACAGAATAGCCTTGAGTTTTTTCATTTCAAACATTCCTTTCTTTGTATATGTGGAATTAAACTGCGGTTTTACTGCGTTTGGAGATATAAACCGCAGCAAAAATCATTAGAACCGTGTTTATGACAAAGACGGCTGCCGAAACCGAGGTGCGAAGCAGCGGAGCATCCGGCAGGAACATTGCAAACAGCGTTCCGGGATAGAGAAAGCTGGCGGCAAGACCGAATGCAAAGCCGGGGTTTTGGGGCAGCAGCAGACAGAGCAGCCAAAGTGAGATGGGCATTGAGAGGTTGAGCAAAAGCTGACCTGCCAGCGAAGGCAGCATCCACTGTGAACAGAATATCACAAGCACAGCGGCAAGAGGAATGGAGATGGCTGTGGTTTTTACAGCTCCGAAGCGGTCGCAGAGCAGACCGCCCAGCATTTTGCCCGCCACAACAGCCGCAGTGGTTATAATTGAGAGGAGTGCGGTGCTTTTCCACGGAAAAGCCACGATACTGCCGCCGAAAGCACGGGAGAAGATGCAGAAAAGCAGAGCAGCCGCAGCAAAAAGAACCATTGGTGTAAGCGGCATGTCAGCAGAATTTTTGTTTGAAGTGGCAGAGGGAAGCTCATCCTTGATGAAGCAAAGTCCCACACAGCAGGCAGCCAACAGCACAGCAAAAATGCCGCCGAGAGAAGGGAAAAGCGTGCCGAGGGTGAGTCCCATTGCGCCGGGGGCCACAAAAATGCCGAGAGGAAGCGCTTTTTTGGCGGAGCGGGTTATCACCTTTGCGCCGCCGGCAACGTGGAAAAGGCTGTTGCCAAGTCCCACAAGGCAGGTTTTGAAAACGGCGGAGGCAAGGGGGGGGCAGGGAAAGAGAAGCCCCGCAATGAGAAGTGCTGCGGAGATAAGGGTCAGCTCTCTGTGGTGACCGATGCGGTCTGTCAGCAGACCCGTCAGTCCTTGTGTTGAGAATGCCAGCAAATTATAGAACAGCACTAAAACGGCGGCTTCGGCGGTGAAAGCAGGGGTGATCTGCCCAAGCATCACCGAGGCGCAGATGCCATCCACAAATGCGTGCATAAAGGAGAGAAGAGACAACATAAAATCACCTTAAAAAGCGCTGTCGCTGCCTTTTTGGATGGCAATGGTGCCGGTGCGCACAACTTCCTTTATCTTATAGGGGCGCATCATGTCCTCCAGCAGGTCGACGCGGTCGGGGGAGTCGCACATTTCGATGGTGAGGGTGGTCTTGGAGATATCCACTATCTTTGCACCCATAATTTTAACGATATCGGTGATCTCACCGCGCAGCGAGTTGTTGGCGGTCACCTTAATGAGCATGGTCTCGCGGCTGATGAGTTCGTCGCTGTTGGCACCGCGCACCTTGATAACGTCAATGAGCTTGTTGAGCTGTTTTTCCATCTGTTCCGCAAGATAATCGTCGCATTCCGCAACAATGGTCATGCGGGAAACGGTTTTGTCGTCGGTGACGCCAACCGCAAGGCTGTCAATGTTGAAGCCGCGGCGGGAGAAGAGTCCGGCAATTCTGGAAAGTACGCCGGCATGGTTTTCAACCAGAACGGATATGGTTTTTTTCATTTTATTTGTCTCCTTTCCGGTTTTCTTTCAGGTTGCGGCAGGTCATAACTTCAAGAATAAAGCTTTCATCGGGGTCCTTCAGCAGCTGAGCAATGACCTCATCCGCATTCTCCATGCTGTCAAGGCGGGTATAGGAGATGCCGTAAGCCTTTGCAATGTAGCGGATATCGGGATAGGGGGAAAGGTCAAAGGAGAAGGAATCCTCACCAAAATTCTGGGTCTGCAGCTTGCACACCATGCCGAGAGAGAGGTTGTTATCCACAACAAGCTTCAGCGGAATTTTGTTTTCTGCAGCGGTGGCAAGCTCGTTCATGCTCATCTGGAAGCCGCCGTCACCCATAACGGCAAAAACGGTGGTATCGGGAGAAGCAAGCTTGGCTCCGCAGGCGGCAGGAAGGGCATAGCCCATGGTGCCCATGCCGCAGGAGGAGATGAAGCGTCCGTTCTTTATTTTGTAGCCGATGGCGGTATCTATCTGGTTGAGACCCACATCCACGGCAAGAATGGCATCGGCAGCAGCCTTTTCGGATATCAGGCGCATTACCTCACGCATATCGGGAATATTGCCGGCAGATGGTGCGACGGGTGAAACTGTCTGCAGGGAGCAGAGCCTTGTTTTCCAGGTTTCGGTGTCGGGGTGGAGATCGTTTTCCATAAACTGCTCGAGAATAGTCTTCGCATCGCCAACTATGGGTATGTTGGTGCCGATGTTTTTGCCTATCTCGGCGGGGTCAACGTCAATATGTATTATGGTGGTGTCGTTGGTGAGCTTCTGTGAGGCGCCGTTTTTTCCGAGGAAGCGGTCGCCAAGGCGCGCGCCGATAACGATAAGGGTATCGCATTCATAGAGGGCACGGTTGGCAAGTGCGCTGCCGTACATACCC
>JAFSHJ010000222.1 GCA_017440425.1 Oscillospiraceae bacterium
CCTCGCTATAGCGGAGAAGGTAGGGGTGCTCATATAAACCCTGCGGAAGTAGTCGTTTCTGAACCACACACCGTTCCACGCGGCAATGCCGCCCGATGAACCGCCGCTGATCATATGCATATCGGGGTTGTCGGATATGTTGAGGGAGAATTTCTCGGTGGCGTAGGGGATGAACTCGTCGATGATGAAATTCACAAAATCGGGAGAGTAGAAATCGTAGTTATTGAGGCGCATTCTGACGAAATCGTCGGTCTTTTGCTTCAATGCGTCCTCGGAGATAAGTCCCTGACCGAATAGCTGGTCAACGTCCTTGGGCATCTCAACCGAATAGGCGGGAGTGATAAGTCCGCAGCCCATTCCAATCACAATGCAGTAGGGCGCCTCGCCGCTCTCCGCAAGCTTGAGCATAACGTCAGCCTCCGCTGTGTTCAAACCGTCGTGGGTCACCAGCAGGGCAAATGGTCTGTCCCACACAACGTCTGGCACCCAAATGTCATAAGATATCTTTATTCCTTGGCGGAACGCCTCTTTACAGATGTAGTTTCCGGAATGCTTAATATAACTCATAACTGCTTTCCTCCGTTATAAAATGGAACCCTTGCATTGATGTGATGCAGGGGATTTTTTTAATAATATCCGGTGAACTTGGGCTCTTCGAAGACGAAGTGATCGTCTTTTTCGGAGAGCTTTATTTTTCTGCAGAAAATCTTTTCACCGCAGTCTGCATAGAGCACGTCGCCTTTGAGGGCAACACGCAAAGGTACAATGTTTCCGGGCAGCGGCAGAATAAGCTCAACAAGACCGTAGCTTCTCACGCACTGAATGCCCATTTCGGTTGCGGCATAAACTCTGTCGTAGCGGTCGCCGCACAGGTCGGTTGCACCGGGATAGCGGAAATCGGTGTATGTCTGCAGAGATGCAAGAGTCTTGATATCGGTAACGTCGCCGTTTTCCTGAATGGAGCCAACGTATATCACTCTGCGAAGAGAATCCGCAATATAGAGACGCCAAAGGTCGGAGGATACGGAAACAGAGGTGAGAGAGGAGAAGCCGTCTGCAACGATCTTTTCTTTTCCGTCAGCACAGAAAACAACGGCGTTGTCTTTAATTTTGTATTCACCCTGAGGCACGGTTGCCTTCATTGTGTTGGGAACAAAGCTGTCAGTCTCACCCCAGGGCTCGTCCGCAAAAATGATCTGGTCAGCTCTCTTGGAGAGACGGAGAACTTTGATGGGCTCGGTCTCCCAATCCTTCCAGATGAAGCGCATTCTCTTTTCTGCAAATTCGGGGTCGGTGGCGCGGCTGCAATGTCCTTCGCCGGGGTGATATTCCCACTGATAGTCATAGCCCGCAAATTCCAGCGCCATTTTGCCTTCCAGCGCAGCACAGTAGGAGCTGCCGAAGTAGTCGTCGGGCTCGTTTTCAGACCAATCTATGTAGGCTCTTACAGGTTTTGTCTCAAACAGACGGATCTGTACAGGCAGCATATTTCCTCTTGCCATTGCGGAGAAGGTGGGACTGCTCATATAAACTCTGCGGAAATAGTCGTTTCTGAACCAAACGCCGTTCCAGGCGGAGATACCGCCGGAGGAACCACCGCTTATCATATGCATATCGGGGTTATCGGAGATGTTAAGTCCGTATTTTTCTGTCGCATAGGGAATAAAGTCTTCGATAATAAAGTTTACATATTCGGGGGCATAGATATCGTAGTCGTTAAAGCGCATTCCTCTTGCGTAAGCGCCGTCACGGGTCGGTTTCATATATTCACCGCCAAGGCCGATGATAACGCAATAGGGAGCTTCGCCTGTCTCTGCCAGCTTTGCCATGGCGACAGCTTCGCCTTCGTTAAGTCCGTCGTGGGTGACAAGCAGAGCAAAAGGCTTGTCTGTCTCCACCTGCGGAACATATATCCTATAAGAATAAATTGTATTCGTGCGGAATTTGGTGCTTGTATATTCGCCTTTATATTCTGTATATGCCATTGAAAAACCTCCTTTGCAGCCAATTTACACAGCTGCTTTTCGGGATAATTATAGCACAGCAGGTTGTTTTTTTCTATAATTCACCACAAAAAACATTGCTGAAAAGGTTGGAGGGGAATTGTGCAGAATAATTAAAACTCAGTTTTGCAAACAGAAAGGTATAATTCGGGATTCGGAAAAATATAATTGCGGTATAAGAGCAAAAAGGACAGGATGTGGTGAGTGAAAATGGCTGCAAAAAGAGTATACAGAAAAGATGAATATTTTGAGCGGGCTGCGGCATCTCTCCCGATGAGATTCAAAGAGGCGCTGATAAGGATAAATGCATTTTCAGAGACACCGGTCTCGGAGATACGCTTGAGAGTAGGACGTCCCATGCAGCTGAAAAGCATAGCCGGAAGCGTTTTCTGCGATGTCACGGGAGCTGTTTCTGCCGGTACAGAGGGACTTTTAAAGCTGAGCCGGGAAGAGATGGAGGAGTGCTTCAGAACAATGTGCGGATACTCGGTGCACACCCACCAAAACGAGATAATAAACGGCTACATAACCCTTAAAGGCGGCAGCAGAGCGGGAATATGCGGCACAGCTGTGTGGAATAAGGGAGAGATATCGGGAGTAAGAGATATAAGTTCCATAAATTTGAGAATATCACGGGAGGCGGCAGGCTGTGCCGATGAGCTTGCACAGCTTGTTGAAAAAAGCAGCGGAGGAGTGCTGTTGGGAGGTGCTCCTCACACGGGAAAAACAACGATGATACGGGAGCTTGCCCGCAAACTGTCATCAGCGGAAAATGGAGCGCCCCATACCGTTGCGGTGATAGATGAGCGGAGCGAGATAGCGGCAATGTATATGGGTTCGGCGCAGAATAACATCGGCATATGCTGCGATGTGCTGGACGGTTATCCCAAAGCCGCAGGAATGCTTATGGCAATAAGAACACTTTCCCCCGAGATAATAATAGCAGACGAAATAGGGGGAGATGACGAAGCGGATGCGGTGATATCTGCGCTGAACGCAGGTGTAAAGGTTATAGCAACCGCTCACGCAGGCAATATGGGAGAGCTTCTGGCGAGAAGACAGACGGCAAAACTGATATCTGCGGGAGCATTTGAATATGCCGTTGTGCTGGAAAGCGGAAAGCTTGGTCAAATAGCGGAGGTCAGACAGTTGAAAAACGGTAGCTGCAGCCGCGACAGAAGGTGGATAGAAATGCCGTGAGATATATAGGAATAGTTTTGATAGCGCTGACGTTTGGCGGAATAGGTGCTGTGGCTGCAGCCCGTGTGGGAAAAAGATGTTCCTCACTCAGCAATATACTCTCTTTTCTCAAAATGTTCAAAGTGGAGCTGCGTTGCTCAATGAGCGAGACGGAGCTGTTGGTGTATTCCGCGGCAGAGACAATGGAGCAACCGCCATGCTTTGTTGAGGATTTCCGTTTGTTTGCATCGGAAGGAGAGTCACTTCCAAATGCATGGAGGAGTGCGGTGATGAAACGCCGGCAGGAGCTGTGCCTTAAAAGAAACGAGATGGATGCGGTTTTGCAGCTGGGAGGTATACTCGGCAGTTACGACGCAGCGGGACAAACTGCCGCCATCGATGCAGCAGAGATACGGCTGGAGGAGATGTATTCCTCCGCACAAAAGGAGTGCGCACAAAAGGTACGGCTTTACCGCACATTGGGAATGCTGGGCGGTGCGGCTGCTGCAATAATATTGGTGTGATGTAAAACGGGGGATGGCTATGGATGTTGATATGATATTTAAAATTGCGGCGATAGGCATAATCGTTGCTGTTTTGAATCAGGTTTTGATAAGATCGGGAAGAGAAGAGCAGGCAATGATGACAACTCTTGCAGGACTCATCGTAGTTTTGATGATGCTCGTCTATGAGATAAGCAATCTGTTTGAGACAGTTAAATCCGTGTTTGGTTTGTGAAGGATGCAAAATGGATATTTATGCGGTTATAGGTCTGGGTGTGATAGGGGCGGTGCTGGCTGTGCTGCTGTCACAGTATCGGGCGGAATATGCGATACTCATCTCCATTGCGGTGGGAATAGCAATACTGTATTCTGTGTTCAGAAATGCCTGGCAGATAACGAATGAACTGGAAAGCTACATAGCACTTGCAGGTATAAACAGAGATTTTATAATAACGCTTTTAAAAAGCCTGGGAATATGTTTTTTGGTGCAGTTTGCGTCGGATATCTGCAAAGATATGGGTCAGACGGCAATTGCGGGAAAGGTTGAACTTGCGGGAAAGATAACGGTTTTGATCTCTGCATTGCCGCTGTTTTCGGAACTCATAGGGCTGGCGCTGAAGCTGGTCAGCATTTGACAGCAAAAGGGACGGAAGATGAAAAGAGCAAAGAAGATAATAATGCTCCTTGCGGCGGCAGCAGTAGCGGTGCTTTTGTTCAGCTGTGTCGCCGTGGGAGGCACGGAGGATATTTTTAACGAAGCGGAAAAGATCATGGAAGACAGCGGATTGGAATACAGTACGGAGGGGTTATCATCAGCAACAAAAGAGCTTATGGAAGAACTTGGCATAGCGGATATGTCCGTTAAAAGCCTGATGTCGCTGTCTCCAAAGGCATTTTTGCGGCTGATGCTTAAACTTGCGGCAGAACGCATGAAAGATCCGCTGAAAAGCGCAGCTGCCGTTGTGGGAATATCGGTCATCTGCGCAGCGGCGGAAGCCCTCAAGCTGAAAGAGGGCAATTCCTCGGTGAGCGGTGTAGTTAATGTGGTTGGGGCGCTGTGCTGCAGCGCCGTGATAATATTTCCTGCAATGAGCATAATTGAGCGGGTCTGCGGCGCGATCAACGAGTGTGCGGATTTTTTGCTAAGTTTTGTGCCGGTCTATGTCAGCGTAATGACGGCAGGAGGTCAGGTAAGCTCTGCGGCGGCATATAACACGGCATTGTTTGGTGTGGCGCAGGTTTATTCCAACATTGCAAACGGCATCCTCAAACCGCTGACGGGAATATTTCTTGCATTTTCAACTGTGGGGGCAATAGCTCCGGGGCTGGGGCTTTCAAACGTTGCAGGCAGTGTTAAAAAGACCGTGAATTGGATATTGGCGTTTATATCAACGGTTTTTGTTGCTGTTTTGGGACTGCAGGCAAGCGTGACGACCGCTGCGGACGGGGTTGCGGCAAAGGCTGTTAAATTTGCTGTCAGCAGCGCAGTGCCGGTCGTTGGCGGCGCTCTGTCGGAGGCGATGAGCTCTGCTGCAGGCTATATCGGTTTGCTTAAATCCGCTTCAGGCACGTTCGGTATCTTTGTCGGGGCAGCAATATTTTTGCCGCCGCTTGCGGAGTGTGCACTTTGGAGCATTTCGCTGTCGTTGGCTGCCGCCGTTGTGGGAATGACCGGGGCAGCTGCGGTATCCAACACGGCAAAAGCCGCATCGGATGTCTTTGGAATACTGTTTTCACTTACTTTGTGTATGCTCCTGCAGGTGATAGTTGTGATAGGCATAACGCTGGCGGTCAAAGGATAGGATGGGGGCGGAAAGAGTGGCAGTAATGACAGAGTGGGCATTTTCGGTGTGTGTGGCTGCGGTGGTCGGTGCGGCAGCGGAGATGTTCAGCCCGGAGGGAAGCACGAAGCGCATATTCAAACTGTGCGTAACCGTGTTTTTTATCTGTTGTCTTTTTTCACCTCTGCTGGGAATTGCCGCAGATATCATTCAAAACGAAGACTTTGCGGATGAATTTATAAACGGGCAGGCAGATGAGTGGCTGTCCGAAGAAAACAGTCTTGATAAAGAATACGGGCAGTATGTGGTGGATGAATTTAAGAGAAACATAGAAGATATCGTCAGAGATGCGCTGAAAGAAATAAAAATAAATAATGCGGAAGTTGAGGTCAGCGTTAATATTGATGCGGACAACTGCATATCTATTACTGAAGTTGAGGTGATACTCAGCGAGGATGTGCGGGAGTTGGGTGCTGATGTAGCTTTTGCAATAAAGAAAAGGATAGGGACAACACCGAATATATATTTTAAATAAGCGGAAGGAGAAATTTAGTTAAAAATATTTGATCAAGTCAAAGGAAAAGAGGAACTGCAAAGTGGATGTAAAGCTCAAACAGTTCGCTGCGTCGCGCAAAACGGTGAAGCTGGTTTTGGCGGCAGGCATTGTCGGGATAGCGCTTATCCTGCTCTCGGAATTTTTGCCGGAGAGCAGGCAGACTTCCGTGGGCGGAGAGAGGGTCGCAACAACTTCTGCGGCGGAAAATGAGGCCGAAAGGATCGGAAAACGGCTGGAGGAGGTGATCTCCGCAATAGAGGGAGTGGGAAGTGCCAAGGTGCTTATCACCCTGGAGAGCGGAAGCACCAACATTTATGCGCAGGAGAAAAAAGCGGTAAGCGATACAGCTGAAAATGTGGGTTCGGGCAGCGAGAAAAAGCTGGAACAAAAGGAGAGCACAGAGGAAAAATATATCTTTGTGGAGGACGAAAACGGGCGCAGGCAGGCATTGCTTATAACGACCGTTGAGCCTGTTGTGAAGGGAGTGGTCATAATTTGCGATGGGGCCGAAGACCCGAAAGTGCGGCTTCGCGTGCTTAATGCGGTAACGGTAGCGCTTGAAATATCTTCAGCAAGGGTAAGCATTGAAAAAATGGCATAACAAGGAGGATAAATATGAATATGATACTTAATAAAAGACACATAATTCTTGCAGCATTGGTTTTGGCTTTGGGTGTAGCGGTATATCTCAACTTTGTTTTTGCGGATAACGAGGGTCTCGTTGAAGGTGAGGACCTGGTGGCAGATAAAAACTACGGCGATGCAGAGCTTGTGGACGGAGACACGGATGCAGATGCGGAGGGTACCGATGATGAGGTGCAAAGCGTATCCGCAAGCAGCTATTTTGAAGAGGCAAAGATATCCCGTACCCGTGCAAGGGACGAGGCAATAGAGGCGCTGCAGAAAATTTTCAGCGAATACGGTGAAGCAGGTGCGGAAGGTGAGGAGCAGGCGGCTCAGGCAACCATGCAGGCACTCGGTATAGCACAGTCCATAGAGAGCGAATCCAAAATAGAAAATCTTATTCTTGCAAAGGGATATGAGGAGTGTCTTGTCTATATAAGTGAGGCTGCTGCGGATGTGGTGATCAAAAGTGAAGGCCTTCTTGCCAATGAAGTGGCGGTCATAAAGGATATTATTCTGCAAGAAACAGATTTGAGTGCAGAAAATATAAAAATACTTGAGGTAAAATAGTTGAGAAATATTTTATTTATGGTATAATATATAAAGAGTCCGTTTATCAACGGGTAATTTATAACGTAGGATGGATGTATAATGGAACGTTCAACACGAGACAATATGGGAAACTTGAGAATATCGCACGATGTATTGGCAACAATTGCAAAGCATGTTGCTTGCGAGGTTGAAGGTGTTGCCGGAATGGTAAGTGCACCTGCACGCCTCAAAAAAATCAAGCAGATTTTTTCACCGGTATCTTCTCCGGTAAAATCGGTAGATGTTGAGATAAGTGACGATATGGCTATCATCGATGTTTATGTTGCGCTCAAATATGGTGCAAACATCCCTTCCGTAAGCGAGAAGATCCAGAAAAACATCAAAGATGCTATCCAGACAATGACCTCTATCGTTGTCAACAAGGTCAATGTTCACATTGCCGGCATCGTTTTTGAAAAAGCTGCAAAATAAAAAAGTCTCAGGCTGCCTCTGCAAGGGGCGGCCTTGGGTTTTTGTTCGGGAAGTTAAAAATAACATTTAAAAAATGACGGAGGCCGTATGACACGTAAAGAAGCTCGCGAACAGGCATTTATACTGGTTTTTGAGAGCGGATTCAAAGACGAATCCCTCGATGATATTATAGCTCAGGCTGCAGAGTGCCGCTCCATAGAAATTGACAAATTCGCCTATGAGCTTGCACAGAAGGCGCTTGAAAACAAAGAGAAAATAGACGAGATGATCGACAGCGGTTCCAAGAAGTGGAAGAAAGAGCGTATCTCCAAGGTCAACCTTGCTCTGCTGCGCCTTGCTCTCGGTGAGATCTATTACTACGATGATACTCCCGATAAGGTTGCTATAAACGAGGCTGTTGAGCTTGCTAAAAAATACGGTGCCGACGGCGATTACACCTTCCTCAACGGTGTTCTCGGCGGTATTGTCAGAAGTGTCGGACCCGGAAAATGCCGTGAGAAAGAGCCTGCGGAAACACTCTGATCGCAGACGGGAGATAATATATGGCAGGATTTGCGATTCTGTCGGTATCTCAGCTTAACCAATACATCAAATCGGTGTTTGAGTCTGATCAGGGATTAGACAGTGTATATCTTCGCGGAGAGATATCGAACTTTACAAATCATTACAGCTCAGGACATCTTTATTTTACTCTTAAAGATGCGGGAGCAGCAATAAAGGCTGTCATGTTCAAGGGCGCGGCAGCCTATCTTAAATTTAAACCGGAAAACGGAATGTCCGTGATAGTGCAGGGAAGAGTATCTGTCTATCCCCGCGACGGTGTGTATCAGATATATGTCAACGATATGCAGCCTGACGGAGCAGGTGCGCTGGCTGTTGCATTTGAGCAGCTCAAGCGCAGACTTGCGGAAGAGGGCGTGTTTGACGAAGAACACAAAAAACCAATTCCGCAGTATCCCGCAAAAATCGGAATAATCACATCCAAAACCGGTGCGGTCATACAGGATATCTGCAATGTGCTCACAAGACGTTTCCCCGCAGTGGAAGCGGAGCTCTATCCCGTGCAGGTGCAGGGTGCAGAGGCGCATAAGCAGATAATAGCGGCAATAAAACGTGCCGATGCCGAGAAAAGCTGCGATGTGATCATCATTGCAAGAGGCGGCGGTTCGGTGGAAGATCTGTGGTGCTTCAACGAAGAGAGCCTTGCGTGGGCAATATATGACTGCGAGACCCCAATAATATCCGCTGTCGGTCACGAAACGGATTATACCATTGCGGATTTTGCAGCGGATCTTCGTACGCCGACACCGAGTGCAGCGGCAGAGCTTGCAGTTGCAGACAGGGAAGAGCTTTTATACAGAATAGCGGCATTTTCGCTGGAAATGAGGCTGCAGGTCGAGTCAAGAATAAGAGCTTACCGCGGAACTCTGGAAAAATTCAGCGATAAACAGCGGCAAAATATCGTGGAAATGTATATTTTCCAAAATCTTCGCAGGGTAAAAGAGCTTTCGTCGATAATAGAAAGGGAAAAGAACATTCATTTCGCAAGAGCGCGTGAACAGCTTCGCAGCATGACGCTGCTTCTTGACAGTGTTTCTCCAACAAGACAGCTTTTGGGCGGTTACGCAGCCGTCAGCAGAGAAAGCGGCAGAATAACCTCGGCGGCGGAAGTCGGTGTGGGTGAAGAGATAACGCTGCAGTTTTCCGACGGAAGTGTTTGCGCTAAAGTAACGGAAGTGACCCTTGAACGAAAAGGTGATTGATATGGCAAAATTTGTTTTTGAATCCGCAATGGAACGAATAGAAGAGATATCCCGTTTGCTGCAGAACGAAAAGCTTCCTTTTGATGAGATGATGAAGCTCTACGAAGAGGGTACCAAGCTTTCCGCACAGTGTGAGGAATATTTGGAAAAGGCAGAATTCAAACTTAAGATAAAAGAGGAAAACTGAAATGAGCTTTAAAGAGATGTTTGATCAATACAGAGTGGAAATTGAAGAAGCACTGGATAAAAGCATTGTTGTGGATGACAAGGACTACGCCGGTCTTGTGGAAGCAATGCGCTATTCTCTGCTTTCCGGCGGAAAACGTATCCGAGCTGTTATGGTGCTGGAATTCTGCCGTTTGTTCTCAGGCGAATATAAAAAAGCAATGCCATATGCCTGCGCCATCGAAATGGTGCACGCATATTCCTTGATACACGATGACCTTCCCTGCATGGATGACGACGATTTCAGAAGAGGAAAGCCCTCCTGCCACAAACAGTTCGGAGAAGCCAATGCCTTGCTTGCGGGCGATGCACTGCTCACCCATGCTTTTGAGCATCCGTTCAGCAACTGTGAAGGTCTTGACGCCAAAACTGCCATTGCAGCAATGCGAGAGCTGGCTGTTTTCGCCGGTTACAGCGGTATGGTAGGCGGCCAGTATATCGATCTTGACAGCGAAGGCAAAAAAATACCGCTTGAACTGCTCAATAAGCTGCAGCTGCTCAAAACATCGGGACTTATCAGAGCTGCGGGAAAAATGGGTGCCATTCTCGGCGGCGCAACACAGAAACAGCTGGAGACAGTTGACAGCTATTGTCAAAAGCTGGGTCTCGCATTCCAGATAACAGACGATATTCTGGATGTTGTGGGTGATGAGAAGCTGCTCGGAAAACCCATCCACAGCGATGAAGAAAACGAAAAGAGCACCTATGTATCCATCTTTGGTCTTGAAGAGGCAAAGAAAATTGCGGACGAGCTTTCGGATCAGGCTGTTGCAGAGCTCAACAAGCTGCCGGGCGACAAGGAGTTTGTGATCGAGCTCACCAATATGCTGGCACGCCGCACCTATTGATGAATAAAAGGAAAGAGAACAATGAAAAAGCGCCTTGACCTTATAATGGTCGAGAAAGGCATTGTTTCTGCCCGTTCAAAAGCAGAGAGGCTTATAAAAGAGGGGCAGGTCACCGTTAACGGCGAGAAGGCAGTCAAGCCGGGAATGACGGTGGATGAAGATGCCGTGATAAACATCAATGAAGACATGATAAAATATGTCAGCCGCGGCGGACTTAAGCTGGAGCGTGCAGTAGCGCAGTTCGGTTTGGAGCTTCGCGGTTGTGTGTGTATGGATGTTGGTGCATCCACGGGCGGATTCACCGATTGTATGCTTCAGAACGGCGCAGTAAAGGTGTATGCTGTGGACGTGGGAAGCGGACAGTTGAACGAAAAGCTTTTGGCTGATGAACGTGTGATAAATCTGGAAAACACCAATGCCAGATATATGGATGAGACAGTTATCCCCGAAAAGGTGGATTTTGTCAGCATTGATGTTTCCTTCATCTCTCTCAAGCTTATCCTGCCGGCGGTTACAGCAAGGATAAAAGAGACGGGAAGTGCCGTCTGCCTTATAAAGCCGCAGTTTGAAGCGGGAAGAGAAAACCTGAACAAACACGGTGTGGTCAAAGATAAAAAGGTCCACGCAGAGGTGATAAATTCTGTTTGCGGCTTTGTGGAGAGCATAGGCTGGTGCGTCATCGGTCTTGATCATTCTCCCATCAAAGGACCGGAAGGAAATATAGAATATCTTGTGAGGATAACCTCAAAACAGAATGTTTCTGCGGAAAAATATACGTTTTCGCCTGCCGAAACGGTAGAGAAAGCGCATGCTGAACTGGATAAATAAATTACAAATCGAAACGGATATGTCGATATGAAATTGTTTGTTATTCCGGGACTTCCGAATGTGAATGCCGAAAAGGTGATCACAACACTCAATGAAGTCGTAAAAATACTGACAGATCACGGTGCAGAGGTCTATGTTGACAGCGAGAGTAAAGAATACATAGACAGTAGCATGAAAACAGCACCTAAAGCAAACAGCGGATACGATGCTCTTATAGCTGTAGGAGGCGACGGAACCATTCTTTCTGCAGCAAAGGTTGCTGTGGAATGGGAAGTGCCGCTGCTTGGCATAAATGCGGGAAGTCTCGGTTTTCTGTCCGGACTTGAACGCAAAGAGCTCAGCGAGCTTCATCGACTTGTTAACGGTGATTTTATAATTAAAGAGAGAATGCTCATCTCAACTGAGATCATGATCGATGATGAAAAAAAAGTATCTGCAGAGGCACTCAATGAGATACTCATTACCAAATCGGATTTTACAAAAGCAGTTGAGTTTGAGGTTTGGTGCGGAGAAAAGATAGTCTGCATCTACCGCGGAGACGGACTTATCTTTGCAACACCAACCGGTTCCACAGCATATTCAATGTCTGCAGGCGGTCCGGTGACAGATACCGAACTGAATGCTGTAATAATGACTCCGGTTTGTCCCCACGCACTTTTCACAAGACCCATGGTCTTCTCGCCGGATAAAAGTTTTACGGTGATAGCCAGAAGAACAAACAACTCAAGCAAACTCTATGTCTCCGCAGACGGAAGAATATTGGGTGAGCTTGGGCTTGAGAAAAAGCTTTCAATAAGTCGTTCAAATAAAACGCTTAAAATAATAGAGCTCAGAAAACGCGATTTCTACGAGGTTTTCGAGGAGAAATTCCGCTCTAATATTTAGCATTGGGCGAAGAGAAAAACTTATCCTGCGCAAAAGAAAATTTCATTTAAGGAGCGTTAAAGCAGATGAAATCCAAGCGTCATGAAAGAATACTCCAGCTCATTGTTGAGGAGCATATAACCACCCAGGAAGAACTTTTAAGCGGATTAAAAGCAAGCGGATTCAATGTTACACAGGCAACAGTATCAAGAGACATAAAGGAGCTCAAGCTGCTCAAAAGTTTGTCGGAGGACGGCAAATACAGATATTCCGTTTCTGCCGATAACAGCACCGGCGAGATGAAAAATAAATATCAGGCAATAATGAAACAATCCATAAAGGGTGTGGATTACGCTCAGAACATTGCCGTGCTCAAGTGCTACGAGGGAATGGCAAATGCCGCATGTGCTGCGGTGGATATGATATTCGCCTCCGAAGTGGTGGGCACCCTTGCGGGAGACGATACGATATTTATTCTTTTGCGCAATGAAGAGCACGCAAAAAAATTCACAGAGGATATCAAAGAGATGTATCTGTAACCGCAGGGCAGAAAACAGCAGGGAATAAGGTGAGACTATGCTTGCGCAAATTTACATTCAAAACGTGGCGGTAATAGAAAAAGTCACGGTTGAGCTTGGGTTGGGACTTAATGCATTTACGGGAGAAACGGGTGCAGGTAAGTCTATACTTATCAATGCCATAAACGCAATAACCGGCGGCAGAACCTCCAAAGATATTGTAAGAACGGGTGCGGATAAAGCGGTTATCAGCGCAGTTTTCAGCGATATCAGCGATAGCCGCAGACAGCAGCTTGCCGATCTGGGATATGAACTGGAAGAAGGCGAAGACCTTCTTGTTATGCGCACCGTATCTGCAGACGGAAAATCCTCCTGCAAAATAAACGGCATCCCGGCAACCATCTCTATGCTCAAAGAGGCTACCGCAGGGCTTGCCGATATATACGGTCAGCACGACACAGCAGAGCTTATGGCGGCAGAAAAACACATCGCTTTTGTGGATGGCTTTGCGGATAACGCAGAGTTGATAAAAGAATACCGCGAAAACTACAGCCAAATGCGCCGTATCGAAAAAGATATAGAAAAACTTGTTATGGATGAGCGTGACAAAGAGCAGCTCATCTCAATTTTGCAATATCAGGTGGATGAAATTGATGCAGCAGAGCTGGAGCCCGGTGAGGAAGAGGAGCTTGATAAGCGCAGAAAGCTTATCAAAAACTCGGAAAAGCTGGCAGGCATTTTTGCTGATGTGGAAGACTGTATGAACGGTACCGACGACGGAGACGGAGCTCTTACGCTGCTGGATAACTTCAGGGATTCCTTTGAACAGCTCAGCGAGTTTTATCCCGAGCTTGCCGAATCCGTTCAGCGCGCAAACGAGATATATTATGAGCTGGAGGAGATGCTCAACGACGTGAGATCCTACAGCGACGATATAGAATTCGATCCCATGCTTTTGGATAGCATCGAGCGCAGGCTGGATATTATCTATCGCCTCAAGCGCAAATACGGCGGCAGCATCGATGAGATCCTCGCATTTGGAGAGAATGCGAGAACACGTCTTGATGACATAAGCTTCTCCGATGAAAAGCTGGAGAAACTGAAGAGAGATTTGGCTGTCTGCAAAAAAGAGGCTGCAAAAAAGGCAGAGGAGCTTTCGCAAAAGCGTAGAGAAGGCGCAAAGGTGTTTGCTGAAAGAGTTATGGAAGAGCTGAAGTTTTTGGATATGCCAAACGTTATCTTCAGCGTAAAGGCAGAGAGAACAGAGCTCTCCGAAAACGGCATAGATAAGCTGGAATTTATGATATCCACCAACCCGGGCGAGCCCGCAAAGCCCCTTGCAAAAACCGCATCCGGCGGTGAGCTTTCCAGAATTATGCTCAGCATAAAGAACGTGGTTTCGGATAAAGACGGGGTAGAGACGCTGATCTTCGATGAGATAGACACGGGTGTCAGCGGAAGAGCAGCATATAAGATTGGCAAAAAGCTGAAAGAGGTCTCCAACGGCAGACAGATACTCTGTGTAACACATCTTGCTCAGGTGGCAGCCTTTGCGGATAATCACCTGCTCATAAAGAAGGATGTGCGTAACGGACGTACCTTCACCGGAATATATCCCCTTGAGCGTGACGAGCGTATTGCCGAGCTTGCACGCATCGGCGGAGGAGATGTCATAAGCGAAACTATGCTGAAAAACGCAGAAGAGATGCTGGATAAGGCACAAATGTGAAAAGGGTGGCAGGTTTGGATAGAAGCTGTTTTGAAAACCAAATGAAGTTTCTCATAGAAGCGGACAAAATGAAAAACATTTTGCGTCAAACCCTTTTGGCAGACGGTTCCCGCAGAGAAAACGATGCGGAACACTCCTGGCATTTTGCGCTTATGGCAATGACGCTGGCAGAATATTCCGCAAGAGAGATAGATATGCTGCGTGTGCTTAAAATGGCGCTTCTCCACGATATCGTGGAGATATACGCAGGCGATACCTTTGCCTACGATGAAAAAGGGCATGAGGACAAAGCCGAGAGAGAAGCTGCCGCAGCAGATAAGATTTTTGCAATGCTTCCCGCCGAACAGTCTGCGGAATACCGCGAACTGTGGGAGGAGTTTGATGCAATGGAGACAGCGGATTCCCGCTATGCCGCTACGATAGACCGCCTGCAGCCGTTGGTCAACAACTATCTCACCAACGGTCACACATGGAAGCTTGGCAATGTGACAAGCGATAAAGTTTATAAGCGCATTTCTGTTGCGGAGGATACGATCCCCGAGGTTTGGCCTATCATTCGGAAATATATTGAAAAAGCCATAGACAGCGGAATGCTGAAAAGATGAAGCAGAATATTAAAAATTAAACAACATAGCAATTTGTTTGCTATGTTGTTTCTTGTCAACAGATAAATGAAAAGAAAGAGGTGTTTTTATGCCGGTGTTGAAAGGTTTGGAGTGGACGTTTGATACCATTGCCGATAAGTACGAAAAAATGCGTCCGGGATA